>JAWOCO010000151.1:0-2717 GCA_046483765.1 Alkalispirochaeta sp.
GGGCGTCTATTTTGCCTTGGCCCTGCTGGGCGGAGTGGCAGTGTTTCTCGCTCTGCGAGGAGTGTCGGCACAGCGGCTGTTGCGACATCGGCTGCCGATCGCCGCCTACGCGGCGATTACCGCCGTCTTTGCGATGGTGACCACGGTGATCACTCCGGGAGTTCTGGCGGTGGCGGCGATCGTCACCGGAGGGGCCGCGGCGATCGTGTATCTCTATACCATTACCTGGATCCAGCACCGCAGCGACGAGCAGTTTCACGGACGGGTGTTTGCGATTCTGGAGGCCGCCACCTCGCTGGTGGCGCCGGTGAGTTATCTGCTAACCGGAGTGGCCCTGGAAGTATTGGGAGCACAGCGGCGCTGGATCGCCTACGGCGCGGTGGCCGGAGCTGCGGCGGTGTGGACGGTGCTGCTTGTGATCAGGTGGCGTCGGCGAGATCTTTCCGCGCACCGCCGGGTGGACTGACGGGAAGGAGCCGCGCCATGAGCGCCTGCAATACCGGTGTCAGCTGCGCGTCCACCTTGATGGTGGCCAATGGATCGGCGCGCGTGGCGCCGTGATTGACGATAACCAGAGGCGTCCCCCGTTTTACCGCGTAATCGGCAAAGCGAAATCCTGAATACACCGTCAGGGACGAACCCAGCACCAGCAGCGTCTCCCCCGCATCTACCGCACGAAACGCCTCCGATACCCGGGGCGGGGGCACGTTCTCACCAAAGAACACCACGTCCGGCTTGAGCGTTCCCCCACATACCGGGCACGGCGGTACGATAAACCGGTCGGTCACGGAGCGGGGAAGTTCGGCGTCACCGTCGGGAGCCATTTCAGCGACCTGGTCCATCCAACCCGGATTGGCGGTGAGCATCTGCGTCTGCACGCTGTCGCGGGAAAACTGAGCTCCGCACTCCAAACAGACCACGCGCGATAGACCGCCGTGGAGTTCAATAACGTGCCCCGATCCGGCTGCCTGGTGGAGGCCGTCTACGTTCTGGGTAATCACGGTGTCTACCAGGCCCGCCGATTGCAGCCGAGCCACGGCATAATGGGCGTTGTTAGGAGTTCGTTCCACCATAAAGGGCCACCCCAGGCACGCCCGCGCCCAGTATCGGCGGCGGTTGTCCTGAGAACGGAGGAACTCTGCAATGGTGACGGGGGAGCGTTTCTTGAGCGATCCCTCGGGACCGCGATAGTCGGGTATGCCGGAGTCGGTGCTGATGCCCGCGCCGGTGATAACGGTGACCTTCCGGTCACGGAGGTGCCAGGCCAGCTCATCGATGAGTGGCCCGGGGACTACCGGCGCTGCCGGCGTCCCCGCAGTGAGATTAGTGTTCGTGGCCGTCCGGTCCGTGGACATGGCCATGATCGAGCTCTTCCGCGGTAGCCTCGCGGACACCCTTTACCTCGACGTCGAAGTTCAACGTCTGTCCCGCCAGGGGATGGTTGGCGTCCAGGGTCACCTGCTCATCTCCGATCTCCACCAGCGTCACCACCATTTCCTGGCCCTCCGCCGACTGAGCGCGGAACTGCATGCCCAGCTGCAACTCCTCATCCTGCGGGAGCCGCTCCCGGGGTACCTCAAACACCAGCTGATCCTGGCGTTCACCGTACCCCTGATCTGGGGCTACCGACGCCTGCACCTGTTCCCCTTCCGCCTTACCGGCGAGCGCCTCTTCAAGGCCGGGGACGATGTTCTGATGACCGTGGAGATACGCCAGGTCACCGTGCTGCTCGGAGGAGTCGATCACCTCTCCGTTGTCGTCTTTCAGCGTGTAGGCGATAGTTACTACCGCATTGTCTTCAATATTCATCTGTCTTTCCTCCTTATGCGGCCAATGAGCAATACGCCCAAAAAAAAGCCGGATCCCTGACCCGGCTTAAACTGACCACATCAATGAACATGGCAAGCGTAGGGGGGATCCCCGGAATCTGTCAAGGTCAGGCATAGGGGCCGAGTGGACGAGCCCGCCGTGGCTGCGGTAGGCTGAAGGCGCTATGACACGAATTATGTGCCTCCTGGTCTGTGTGTTCACAGTGGCGGGAGTTGCTCCAGCTCCCGTAACTGCCGTTTCGCCACTAGAGGTGGTGCTGGTTCAGTACACGGTGTCCGCAGAGGATTATTCCTCCCTGGAGCAGTTCCACGATCGCATCGCCCACGTCGTGGAGGAGGCGATGGATCAATCCCACCCGGATTTGATCGTTTTTCCGGAATACGCCTCGGTGTTTGCCCTATTCCCCGATCATATCGCCTCCGGAGGGGAGGTGCGCTTAGCGGGTATCTCGCCGCAGGTGGTGACGCTTATGAGTTCCGATGAGGATGAGCCGGCACCGGCGGCGGCCACTGAGGCAGCGCACCAGCTCGTCCGCTCGCAGGCGGAGCGTTTCAGTACCCGGATTACCGAGATCTGGTCCGAAGTAGCTGCCGAGTACGAGGTGTGGATTATCGCCGGCAGCGGATTTGTCCCGGCTCCCGAGGGTGGGGTCAATAATCGAGTGTGGGTGTTTGACCGCGCCGGTGAGATCGCCTACCACCAGGACAAGGTGTTTCTCACCGACTTCGAGCGGGACAATCTGGGGGTGGTGCCCGGTACGGTGAGCGAGGCCGATACCTTTGAGGTGGAGGAGATCGAGCTGGCGGTGACGATCTGCCGCGACTCCTACTTCGACGCCTGGGAAGAGGAGTTTTCCGCGGCGGACGCCTGGATCGATGTCCGCGCCA
>JAWOCO010000412.1:0-3835 GCA_046483765.1 Alkalispirochaeta sp.
GCTCGGAGCAGACGATCCTGCAAGGCCGGGAAGATAACGTAGAAATTTCCGCAGGGATGATTACCAACATCGACGTCACGCTCGCACCCGCGGCCGACTCCACCGGAGCGCTGCAGTTCGCCGTGGAGTGGCCCAGCGATCAGGACATCGTTGCCTTAGAGTATCGCACCGAACACGACGGGGAGGTATCATCCTGGACGCGCGTCCCTAACGATGAATTCTCTGAAGAATCTGGCATGACCCAGGTGGAGGTCTCACTGACAGAAGTTGTCGCGGGAACGCATCTGGTTTCCTGGCGGCTGGATGTGGGACCGCCCATGTGGAACCGCTATCGTGCGGCCGGAGAGGAGATCTTTCACATCGCCAACGGCATAGCAACCTCCACCACCTACACGTTGAGTGCCGACGATTTCTCTGCCCGGGTACCGGATGCGGGATCGTGGGAGCAGCTTCAGGATGACGGGGGAATTATCGTCAATTCCGACGGGAGTGTCACCTTTACCGACGACGGCTATGACGCCCCCCGCGGAGGGAACAATATCGAGGTCGATACAGAGGACTACTCGGTCACGTTTTCCGGCAGCGGCGAGCGACGCCTGTACATGGCCATGCCCAGCATCACCGCGGGAAGGTTGGAAATTGACGGAGCCCACATGACACAGGGAAATGGATGGGGAGTGTTCTTCCACGGAACGGACGAGGGAGGTACGGCGAACTTCTCAGGATACACCCTGCAGTTTGACCCGGGCCTGGGGGATAGGATCGTTCTGCGGCAGTGGGTGAATGGGGGTGAACGGGCGCCATTTCTTGAGGTGGAGGCAGACGAGACCGGGATCGATCTCTATGCGGAAATGAACGTTATTCTCGAGATAAATGGCGGCGCGCTGACGGTAGCCGTTGAGCAACCGATTGGAAGCGCGCCACAGACGATTATTAGCGAGAGCGACATCACCAGCCTGTCGGGAGTGACCGACGCCGCGCGGGAGGAGGGGTTCATGGGAATACGCAATTGGAGTTCCACCGACCTTACGATCGACGAGGTCCGACTGTATGTTCAGGATTAGCAGGTCGCTTTCGGTAGCCGCGGTGGGCGGGTTGCTGCTGATTGCGGCGGTGACTCCCACCGTTGAGGCTCAGGTCGCCGTGGGGGCCACGCCGGCCCTCGGCATCTATTCAGGAGAGTTTGGGTTTGAGGCGCAGGCGCACGCCGACTGGCGGCCACCCTTCCTCGCCGGGCTGGTGCCGGATGTGCTCCTCAGCGGGCTCGCCGGGGTGAGCAGGGTGGAAACCCAGAACGAGGATGACGCCAACGTAGTGATCTTGGGATTCTTGGGTGCCATCGGTGTGCACTACGAATTTATTGTGGGGCGCGTAGAGCTCCGCCCGGGCATCTATGGCGGGATCCAGGTATCCACCTTCGACGGCATCGACGCCGACAACGAAACGGTGGCACTGGTTGCTCCGCATGGAGAAGTAGCGTTCCCCGTTTTTCCCAACATCACGGCCGGGCTTTACGTCGCTTCCAAGCTCCTGTTCTACGACGCGTTGGAAGCCAGCGTCACGATCGGTCCCCGGATACGCTACCGCTTCTGACAGGTGTTCAATGGGCCGGGGCCGTTGCGTACCCGCCGTACCCCGGCAAGGCTGACGCCGAGACGACTTCGCCTCGGCGCCGGCATGATGCATTACATCACGCCCTATTGATCCTCGGGCCACTCGTCATCGATAGCTTGGAGGGCCTGTTCGGTCTCTTTTCCGTTCACCCAGTTGGTCATCTCCGACCAGAACGCGCCGGATCCGATCTGTCCCGGCATCATATCCGAGGCATCAAACCGAAAGGTATCCGCATTCTGCAGTATCTCCGCGTACCTCCGATTGGCTTCGGTGGGATACCAGGAAAGCTCAGCATCTTTGTGCGGCGACACGACTCCACCGGACTCAACCCACGGCTTGATAGAGCGGCCGGTAGTCAGGTAGCGCATCACCACTGCAATTTCCGGCCGGTCGTTAAAGGCAGCAAAGATGTCACCGGCTCCCAGTACCGCTCTGCCCTGTTCCTCATCAATGGGGGGCAGATAGAAAAAGTCGATGTCCTCTCCTACTACGGCGTCGTCAGGGAAGAAGTCAGTGATAAAACTTGCCTGCCGATGCAAGAACGCCCGCGGCGGATCATCGAAGAGCGGATTCACACCATCACCAAAGGGAACAGTGAGGATCGAGTTCACTCCACCTCGTACGTACTCTTCGTTCTTCCAGATTTCCCCCATGATATCCATGGCGCGGCGGACCTCTGGAGAGTTAAACGTAAGGTCACCCTGCACCCACTGATCATACTTCTCGGGAGTAACCGTTCGCAGCATGATGTCCTCGAGCCAGTCCGTTGCTACCCAACCGGTAGCGCCTGAGCTTTCGATCGCGATCGACCAGGGGGTGGTGCCGTCTTCTGCGATCTCTTCGGTAAGAGCCATCAGCTCATCCCAGGTTTCCGGAACCTCATAGCCCTGTTCCTCGAACTCCGGTACGGGGTACCAGACAAGACTTTTGACGTTGGCCCGATACCAGACGCCGGCCATTATTCCGTCCATCGTGGCGATCTCGAGCCAGCTATCGTCGTAGCGCTCCTGGAGTTCCCCCTCTTCAAACCATGGGTCCAGGTCGACCACCGCCCCGCGGGAAACGAAGTCCTGCAGGATGCCGGGCTGCGGAAATGCCGCGATGTCCGGGGGATCACCCCCCTCTACTCGCACGGAAATGAGAGACTCGAAGTCTCCAGAGCCCTCATAGTTCACCTCGATTCCGGTCTGTTCCTCGAAATGGTCGAGGCTTTCGCGGAAAAGGTCGGAGCCGGGCTCCACAAACGCACCAAAGATGGTTACTGTAGTGCCGGACAAGTCTTCACCGTTTGTCCAGGGGTTGTCCGTTGGATTAGCAGCCGCGGCAGCCCCTTCTCTTTGTCCTGATCCCTCCTGAGAGCCCCCGGCCCATACGCCGACGGTTGCCAGAACGAGAATCATCAGTGCCAAAGGCACGGTTCTCAGAGTACGTCTCATACGTACACCTCCTTATAATGTCTTCGAGGCATCTTCTGCCTCTTCTCTTCCGCCCTGCGGGCGGTTTACCACTGCTTCATAGGGGGCGATCTTCCGCGGCGCCTGGGAGTATTCGTAGTTTCCGTAGACCGCTACATCGCCCCATGCGCCGACCATGCGCTTCTCGGGAAGCTCCACCGTCTCTTGGGTCAGGTTGAGAAGAATGAGAAACGTCTGTTCTTTCAGCGTCAGTTGGTAACAGAAGAGCCGGCTATCTCCCAGATCGATAGGAGTGAACGAGCCCCGCCGCAGGGCGGGCTCGCGCTTTCGCAGGCGCAGGAGTTGGCGGTACGCCTTGAGAACCGAGCGCTCCCTCCCCTCTTCCGACTCCACCGATACATCCTGACCATTGCGAGCGGGTCTAATCCAGGGCGTTCCCTTGGTGAACCCGACGTTCTCACCGGAGGTCCACTGCATCGGGCTTCTCGCGTTATCGCGGCTCATGTAGCGAATCGTCTTCATAACGGACTCGGCATCATGGCCCTCGCTGGTTCTCAGGCTATAGAAGCTGCGGGAATCGATGTCGAGATAATGTTCGAGTTCTTCGTAGTCGGCATTGGGCATACCGATCTCCTCACCGTAGTAAACGAACGGGGTTCCCGGGCGGGTGAGCAGCAGAACCGCCAGCATCGTGGCGGATTCGTATCGGTACTCCTGATCATTGCCAAACCGGGAAAGTGCCCGCGGTTGGTCGTGGTTACTGTGAAAATTCGCCGGCCACGCGCGCCCTGCGAGACCTACCTGCC
>JAWOCO010000054.1:0-5242 GCA_046483765.1 Alkalispirochaeta sp.
GGGATCGGGACAACGCCAATCCCTCCGAGCCGTCGGCGGCGGTGTATACCTGAAATCCGGCGTGGGTCAGATACAGGGAAAGGAGGTGGGTCGTCTTGGGATCATCCTCGACGATGAGGATCTGTTTGGGACTCATGTTCGGCTCGTCACTAATTCACAGATAAATTTAAAGATACCGCGGGAGTTGCGCGATGTGTCGTGATTTCGGAATCAAAGGGGAATCGAAACAGGATCATCACATTTGATACGCACTATAGGAGTCACAGGAGGCTCAATATGAGCAAAAAAGGAAAAATTATTGGAGCGATCGTTGTGGGCGTAGCCGTTGTGGCCACCCTGGTGATTCGCGGAAACAGCGAAACCGCAGTATCCAACGAGCGCTTGCAACTGGAGATCACCTCTCCCGCGGGACGTGATTCCGTGACGGAGGAGATTCTCACCGTCACCGGCATTGTATCGAACTCTGAGGCAGAGATACGCGTCAACGATGATGTGGTCAGCGTGGATTCCGAAGGGAGCTTCTCCCACGAAGTGGCTCTGGAATACGGGCAGAACCGGGTTTCCGTAGAAGCCACCGGCGACGGATTCCGCCCAACTCAACGAACGCTGCGGCTATCAAGACAGATGGTGCTGGCAATTACCGCCCCGGAACCGGACAGCACGGTCACAGACAACGTGATTACCGTGAGTGGTACCGTGTCGGACCTCAATGCCACCCTGATGGTTGCCGGGCGGCCGGTTGCGCTTACTGAAGGCGGGTCATGGTCTACGGATCTGTATCTGCACTACCCACTCACGGTGGTTAATGTAACCGCAAGCCGCGAGGGAATCGATCCGATCACGCAGCTGCTCACGATCAATTTTGATCCTGATCAGGTCTCGCTCCGTTGATCTATCTCCGCTGATCTGTGGTGCCGAGCGCCGGCTTCACGTACGCGTGGCGTCTCGGCTCACGGGGGAAGAGCGCACCCTACGGTCGCGCGGCAATCAGGCGACGCCGGAGCATATCCAGCGCCGTCTGTGAGGCGCGCTGCTTCACGCCCTCCCGGTCGCCATGAAATACGTGTCGCGCCACCTCTTCCCCAGCATGGTCCACCACCGCGATATAGGTCAGTCCCACCGGCTTGGCATCGGTACCGCCGCCGGGGCCGGCAATTCCGGTGATCGCCACCGCCACATCGCTCCCGCACATCGCCCGCGCACCACGCGCCATTTGACGCGCCACCTCATCACTGACCGCACCATCCCGCGTGATCACCGCGGGATCCACCCCCAAGGTGGAACTCTTCAAGGCGTAACTGTACGCCACTACTCCTCCGACAAAGTAGCGAGAACTCCCGGGAGCATTGGTGAGTCGGTGTCCCAGGAGGCCGCCGGTGCACGATTCGGCCAGCGCCACCGTTTGGTTCTGCGCCACCAGGAGCTCCCCCACGGCCTGGGGTAGATCGGTGTCATCCTCACCGTAGATCGCGTCCCCCAGAATCGACCGGATTTGGTTGACGGTGCGTTCAATTCTCTGTTCGGCGTCTTCGTGGTGCGTGCCGTGGGCGGTGATGCGCACGTGTACTTCACCGGCACCGGCCAAAGGAGCGATCGTGGGATTCGTCTGCTCAGCCAGGAGCGTTTGCAGTAGCTCCGCCACGCGAGATTCCCCGATGCCAATCACACGCAACACCCGCGATATCAGTACCCCCGTGCGGCCATCCCGCTCGAGCTCCCGGGTAAGACGCGGCAGAACCTGCTCGCGCATCATCGTACGCATCTCCCCGGGAGGACCGGGAATTAGGTAGATTGCGGTACGCCCCTGCCGCAGAAAGATACCGGGAGCGGTACCACGACTGTTGGGGAGCAGATCCGCCCCCTCCGGCACCATCGCCTGGCGAAGATTGTTTTGGGGAAGCGCGCCACCGCGGTAGTGGGCAAAGCGCTCCTCCAGGAGGGTAACCCACTCCTCATTCCGTTGCAGCGGACGATCTACCACCGCCGAGAGGGTCTCCCGGGTAAGATCATCTTCAGTGGGACCCAGCCCGCCACAGGCGATCACCAGATCGGACCGCGCCAGGGCGGTGACAAACGCCTCCGCCAGGCGGGTGCTGTTATCTCCCACCACCGACTGGTAATACACACCCACCCCAATATCGGCGAGCATGGTGGCGATCTCCGCGGCGTTGGTATTGATCACCTGCCCCATGAGCAACTCGGTTCCAACAGCGATAATCTCCGCCCGAAGCGGCGGCCCCTGTTCCTGCCTGTTCACGCTCACGCTCACGCTGGTCGCACTCCTTCCATATTGTACGCGCGGTCCCCGGCATCCCGGGCGCGTCGCTCGATTGTAACCCGGGTTCCGGGAGAAACGCCATTGACGTGCCCCACTGCGGTGGCTACCGTGCCGGCGTATGCAAGCAGTTAGCGTTGACACCGGAACCCTACTCCTCGCCTTTGGTCTGACGCTCTTTGCCGGGCTCTCCACCGGTGTGGGAAGTATCCTGGCGTTTTTCTCCTCCAGTCGCGACCACCGCTTTCTCTCGGGAGCGTTGGGGTTTTCGGCCGGGGTCATGCTGTATGTCTCCATGGTGGAGATCTTTGGGAAAGCTCAGGATTCCCTGGCGGAGTCGGTGGGGGAACCGGCGGCACTGCGCCTGGCAACCGTGGCGTTCTTCGCCGGAATCGCCGCAATCGCGATTATCGATCGCTTCATACCCACCATGCAAAATCCCCACGAGGTCCGCGGAATCGACGAGATCGCCAGCGATACGGAGGCAGAGCTCAAGAAGCGCCGGAACTTGCTACGCATGGGGCTCTTCTCCGCCCTGGCGATCGGCCTGCACAACTTCCCTGAAGGTCTGGCAACGTTCATCGCGACCCTGGAGGATCCCACCCTGGGGATCAGCATCGCCATCGCCATCGCGATCCACAACATTCCCGAGGGAATCGCCGTCTCCGTGCCGATCTACCACGCCACCGGCAGTCGTAAGAAGGCGCTGCGTCTGTCTTTTATTTCCGGATTGGCGGAACCGGTGGGAGCTCTGCTGGGCTATCTAATCCTGAGACCGTTCATGAACGATCTGGTCTTCGGACTGCTGTTTGCAGGGGTGGCGGGTATTATGGTGTTCATCTCCCTGGATGAGCTCCTACCCACGGCGGAACACTACGGTGAGCACCACATCACGATCTACGGTCTGATCGCCGGCATGGTGGTGATGGCGGTGAGTATCGTGATGCTTGCGTGAGGCCGGCGGCTGCTGTCGAGGCAGGGACGCGGCCGGTGGGCGGCTCCTGCCGGCGGGATCAGTCTCCCGGGGACTGGCGATGGTAGTTAATCGTCTCCCGAATGCCATGTTCGTAGGAAGTAGGCGTAAACCCGAAGTGCGACTCAAATCGGGAGGAGTCAAAGAGATACGCGCGATCGTTCTGGTAGGTCATCTCCACCAGTTCTCGGATCGTCCGATCAAAGAGACTTCCCATCCGAATAAATCCCTTTGACAGCACGGAGAGCCGCGCTGGTGTATCCACGATTTCCGCGGCGAGCCGGGCAAACTCGTGTCCCGTGAGCGCCGGGTGCGCCGTGGGCAGATGCCATACCGCGTTGTGCGCACTCTCATCATCAACCAGGAGGGGTATCGCGCGGCCGCAATCGGTGGTGTAGGTCAGACTGTGCGGCATGTCGGCATCAACCAGCCATTGGGGCTTCTTGCCCCGGATCAGGCGGTCCACCACAAGCATGTTCACCGGACTCGTGTGATCCGCTCCCGGTCCATAAAAATCCGCACTCCGGGCAATAATTCCCCGGATGCGCCCCGACTCCCACGCCGCCACCATCTGGTCTGCAATTTTCGCCCGGACTGCACCTTTGCGGGTGGTGGGGTTGCGGGGTGTGTCCTCGGTCATGTTCCCCTCCACCGGTCCGTACATGTATACGTTATCAACAAAGACCAGGAGGGCATCCTTTTCATGGCACACCTGGATCACCGTGTCCATGATCCGGGGCCACAGCTCCTCCCACACGCGGTGATCATAGGTGAGCCCCACCAGCAGATATACCGTGCTCCGCTCCGGCACAACCTCCACCAGGGCGTTGTAATCGGAAACATCCGCCGTTACGGCCCGCCCCCCGGGCAGGTAGGTCCCGCTGCGAGAAACCAGAATTGGGGTATGCCCGTTACGAACCAGTTCCGGCACCACCGCGCGGCTGATCGCTCCACCGGCGCCAAGTACCACATGCGTCATCTGTTCATCCATCGTAGCCTCCCCCGGGTGTTCCGGATTCGATCCATCGTCGAAGCAAGCTCGTCAGCATCAATTGACGAGGCTCCGGTTCTGCGCTGTCCCGTAGAATCCGTTCCGCGGACTGCACATAGGGCCCCGGCACCAGCTCATCCCGGCAGTTCTCCACAATATCCCGCACGTTGCCCTCCGTCATCTCCAGATGGAACTGCAGGCCCGCCACGTGTCCTTCCAGTTCAAACGCCTGATGCTGATACGCCGGGGATGAGGCCACCAGACGCGCGCCGGAGGGTAGATCGAACGTGTCCCCATGCCAGTGTAGCACCTGCGCCTCCGCCGGCCAATCTGCCATGAGGCGAGAGGTTGCCGCCGCGGGGGTCATCGTCACGGGAAACCACCCGATCTCTTTCTGATGCCCCCGGTAGACCCGGGCACCCACCGCGGAGGCGATGAGCTGCGCCCCGAGGCAAACGCCAAGCACCGGCCGCCGGCTATCGATGACGCGGCGAATCAGGGATGTCTCCCCAGCGAGCCAGGGATACTGATCGACGTCGTGCACCGACATGGGCCCGCCCATTACCACCAGCGCCTCAACATCCGCGATCGGCGGCACTCGATCTCCCGCGTAGAGCCGCGTCACCACGATGGTGTGGCCCTGCGCCTCCAGTAGCGGGGCGATTTCACCGGGACCCTCGAAGGGAACGTGCTGCATGACGTCGATCCGCATCAGGGACGCTCCTTAGCCGCCGATCGTATCCGGGTGAGGACCGAGGCGCCCGGACTCACCCTGATCAAGTGCATCGATACGAGCCATTTCCGCACTACTGAGCTCGAAGTCGAAGACATCGGCGTTATCGGCAATGCGCTGCGGCTTCACCGATTTGGGAATGGTAATGATGCCATGTTGCAACTCCCAGCGGATCGTCACCTGCACCGGAGTCTTCCCGTGGCTCGCGGCAATCTCCTGCAGAACGGGGTCATGCACCACGTTCCCGCGGGCGATGGGGCTCCACGCTTC
>JAWOCO010000072.1:0-7464 GCA_046483765.1 Alkalispirochaeta sp.
AGCGCATCCTGGAAAACGTGAACTACGGTGCCTCCATGCAGGGGCTTAACTTCAATATCCATGGGCGGCCGCATATCGTGCGGGCGGCGCAAGAGGGCATCGTCTTTGCCCTGGGCTTCGGCCTGGAGATCATGCGCGGCATGGGCCTTTCGGTGGAGACCGTTCGCGCCGGCCACGCCAATATGTTTCTGAGCCCCCTGTTTCGGCGTGCCTTTGCCACCGTAACTGGGGCCACGGTGGAGCTGTACAACACCGACGGTGCCGAGGGTGCCGCCCGGGGTGGCGCCTACGGGGCGGGGTTGTTTGCGTCACCCGAGGAGGCGTTTAGCGGGCTCGACCTGCGGGAGCGCATTGAGCCGGACGCGGCCGCTTCAGGTGAGTATGCGGATGCCTTTAGCCATTGGAAGTCGGTGCTGAACGGCGTGATGGATTCGTAGACGGCACCGATCGATGATTGACTTCGAAGTGGTGGATCATCCCGCCGCAGTATTAGGAGAAGGGCCGGTGTGGGACTATCGCACCGGCCGTTTCTTGTGGGTGGATGCCTACAGCCATGGGTTCTACAGCCTTGATGGGAGCTCATCCGGTGGCGGGGCGCCCGACGGGAGGTCGTTGGGCCAGGCCCCTAAAGAGGCCATCCACCATCACACCGGCGCCTTCACGATCGGACTTGCCCTGTACGGCAGGAGCGGTTCCGCCTGTGTAGTGACTGAGGCCGATGGATTCCAGGTGCGCTTCCCCGCGGACCCGCACCAGACTGAACGGGATCAGCCGGAGGTCACGCCCCGCACTGAGTGTCCCTACTACCTGCTTTCGCAGTTCGGCGAGGCGGGAGGGGCCGCTGCCGGTAAGGCCGGCCGCGATTCGCACCGCTTCAACGATGTGGCGGTGATTCCGGGAGGTATCCTACTGGCGGGGATAATGCCCTGGTCTCCCGACCCGACGCCCGGTGCTCTCGCAGGCGGCGCGCTGGTCGGCTTCGATTCGCGGCAGCAGCCGCACCTGGTATGCAGCGCGGTACGACTTCCCAACGGCATCGGCTACGACCCAACGCGAGATGTGGTCTATTTCACCGACAGTTTTCGCAAGACGATCTACCAGATCCCCCGAGAGGTCATCCAGGAGATCGTACGTGGATCACGACCACCGATCAGCCTGGCCGATCTCCCGCCGGCGGTGGTGGTGTTTGCTGCATCGACGGATCGCCCGGGTGTGCCCGACGGTCTCACCGTGGCGTCCGACGGCTCACTCTTCAGCGCCCGCTGGGGCGGACACTGTATCGACCACTACGGCCCCGACGGAGCTCTGGTGCGCTCGTATCCCACCCCCATGCGCCAACCCAGTAGCCTGTGTTTCGGAGGCGAGGATCTCTCCCGGGTGATGATCACCTCCGCCACCGAGAACATGCCGACTGATCAGCCCGGTCCCTACGATGGCGCCACGATCCTCACCGATTTCGGTGTCCGCGGACTACCGGAGACGGTGCTTTCGTGGTGATCAGAATCAGACGATCAGGTCGACGTGTTGGCCTTGCCAGGGATGCAGCGGTGCGATTCGACCGCGGTCCACGGTACCTATGTTCGACGGTACCCCCCTGCTCGCTCGCGCCTCCTGTGCCTCATGCACCTGGTGTGCTTCCTGCGCCGGGGGGCGGTTTACCGACGGTGAGGGACGACCTCCACTGCGATACACGGGTACGTCATAGAACGCGGGCCCCAGCCCGGTATCGCGGGTGGCGCTGGAGGAGAGCCGGTAGCGCGGAATCACGCGCTGAAAGGCGACGGAGGAGATCCGTGCGATCCGATCTACCTGGTCCTCATCCCCATCGTAGAGCGGGTAGAAACCGGTCATCGGTACCGTATCGAAGCGCGACTCTCGCGGTGCTACCGGCGCAGCACGGGCGGCAATATGGGGGGAAACGCCCTCAACCATACCGTAATATATGGCTCAGGGGGGCCACGGTGGCAAGAGATAGCGCGTATCCGTGACGATTTCCCTTGACCTATCTTGAATATTTGGTAACATAGCCAATAAAGCCATCGTTTGGAGATTCAATATGTCACAGATACTTCCCACAGCCGGTCCAACGGTGGGGGAGCCCGGCACATGCGCGGACACCCCCGCAAACGCAGCTACCGGCACCGCTGCCGGCCCAGCTGCCGCCACCACGGCCGACCCAGTTTCCCAGCGTGCTTCCTACCCAGAGATCTCCGTTGCCGCCGACGGCAGTATCACGATCCCCCGTGAGCTGGCGCAGCAGTGGGGCCTGGTTCCCGGAGCGACTACCAGAATTGATGTCCGCGAGAACCACCTGGAGATCAGGCGGCCAGTGTCCCATCTGAACCAGATCTACGTGGAGCTCACCACCGGATGCAACATCGACTGTCGCACCTGCATGCGGAACGTCTGGAGTGAACACACCGGCTTTATGAGTGAGGAGACGTTTGCGCGCATCGTGCACGAGGTGGCGACGATGCAGGTGGCGCCGACCGTCTTTTTCGGTGGATTTGGTGAGCCTTTGCACCACCCGCAGGCGGTGGAGTATATCCGGCGCATGGCGGAGACCGGCGCCGTGGTGGATCTGATCACCAATGGCACCCTGCTCACGGAGGCCCGGATCGACCAGCTGGTGGACGCCGGCCTGCGGCGAGTGTGGGTATCACTGGATGGGGCCCGGCCGGAGAGCTACTCCGATGTGCGGCTGGGCGCCTCCTTGCCGCGGGTACTCAAGAATTTGGAGACGTTGAATCGGCGCAAGCGGCGCTTGGCACGGACGCAGCCGGAGCTGGGTATCGCCTTTGTGGCGATGGATAAGAATATTGGTGATCTGCCGGAGGTGGTGGGTATCGGCCTTGACTACGGTGCGCAGCATTTCTCCATCAGCAACGTGCTCGCCCATGACGAGCACTTACGGCCTCAGACGCTCTACGACCGGGAAGCTGCCGCGTGGAATCCGCGGCGTGCGTCGGTGGATATCGCCCGGATGGATAGCGAAGATCCGCGGGTGACTGCTGCCATTCAGGGGATGCTCCAGGCCGGATCCCGCACCCGGGGTGGTGTGGAGTTGGGCTTCGCCCCTGAAGGGGATCGATGTCCCTTCATCGACAAAGGGAGCACCAGCATTCGCTGGGACGGACAAGTGTCCGCCTGCCTGGCGCTCTTACATACCCACACCTATTACGTCGGTGATTCCCGCCGAACCAGCTATGAGCACACCTTCGGTTCGGTCGGGGATACCTCGTTGGTGGAGATCTGGAACTCACCGGACTACGTCGATTTTCGACGCCGGCTGGAGGAGTTTTCCTTTTCTCCCTGTACCACGTGTCGTGCCTGTGAGCGTATCGAGGAGAACCTCAGTGACTGTACCGGTCACGAACATCCCGCCTGTGGCGGGTGCCTCTGGGCGCAGGGATTTGTCAGGTGTCCCTGAGCTGTCAGGACAGCGGTGGCGCGGAGCTGAGGTAGCCCAGGCAGCGGCCGGACACAGTGCCGCGCGTCATCGATTACCGTGCCTGATCGCCGCCGGTGTGGAACTGCTCCCGCGCTACTGATCCCGGACTCGATTCGCCGGCGGGGGTGAAATTGAGGCGGGACCACTGTCCGTAGTACCAACGCAAGGGATCGCCGTGGCGATCGACGCTCTCCACCGGCCGAGCGGTGAACTCGAAGACGGAGCAGTTTGATGCCAGGACCAGCGGCATCCACGGATGCGCTTCATCGGGAGTGGCGCCGAAGCTGGTCTTGAAGATCCATTGCAGCATGCCCCCGTGGGTTACCGTCATGATCGAGGCACGCGTGGAGGACCGCCCTCCGTCGGAGGTCGTGTGGCCGACCGAGTTGGCCGCCTCCACCACCGTCTGCCACGTCTCCAGCGCGCGTCCGGTAAGACTGCGCACCGATTCAGCTTCCGGCACCGCCTCCCAACTGCCCACAATGAACTCCGCGTACTCCGACGGAAACTGTTCCTTGATCTCCGGAAACGAAAGCCCGGTGAATAGTCCAGTGTGCAGCTCCTTGGCTGCCGGTAAACTCTCCGGCGTGGGAAAGTGGGCGGTTTCGGCGAGAATGTGGGCGGTCTCCGTGGCGCGGGAGAGCGGCGAAGCAAACACCCGGTCCACATGAATTTCGCTGTCGGCAAACCAGCGACCCGTGCCCAGTGCTTGCCGGCGACCCAAGTCGGTCAGGGAGTGGTCGCGGTGCCCCTGCATCTTCCCCACCACATTTCCCTCCGACTCGCCATGGCGGATAAAGTAGAACGTGGCCGGCACGGTGAGATCCGTCATAATCTGGTGAAACGAGTTCATGCTTTGCCTCTCTCTGCGGGGTCAGTAGTCGAGAATAATCTCTTCTTCGGTACTGTCGTCGGTGTATTTGATCATGAGCGTATTGGTGGCACTATCGTAGTGCCGGCCCTTGATGTAAGACTCGAACTGCGGATCGTTGCGCCACTGCAGGCCAAAGAGCTGCATCGACTGAAACTGGGGGATCCCGTGCATGATGATATAGTGTGTTCGATTCTCCGGATAACTCAGCGTAAACTGAAACTGATCGTCACTGATCGAAACCTCAGAAAAATCGGCCACCGTCCAAATGAAACTACCCGCTCCCAGGGAGTCGTAGAGCGATATCATGCGGGGGTAGGAGGGATTCTCAGTGATATGCGGATAGAGCCGCTCCGGTCCGAAACTGCCTTCCCGGCCCTGCAGTCCCGAGTCTCCAAAGAACAGGAGCTCCGGCAGAAAGCCGTCGGCATCGGCCAATTGCAATCCGGAGAGCACCAGGTTGCGGCCCACGGTACGATAGAGCTGGTTTCCCTGAAGGCGACCGACCTCGAGGAGTAACTGGCCGGCGCGCACCGACCAGTACACGTCCACTTCCGCCTGAGCGGTTTCCACGAAGAAAAACTCTTCGAACTGCCGCACCGACGGGAGAATGCGATCCTCTACAAGCGCGAAGAAACGCTCCGTGGCTTCCGTGATCTCATCGGAGGGGTGTTCTTGATCCACCGCCGCGGAGAGCATGCCGATGGCACTCGGCGTATCGGCGGTTCGGATATCCACCTCTTGCACAAACTGGATGAGACTGCGGTAGAGGTCCTCGCTGCCGCGGTGCGCGGCAAATTGGATAAGGTCCTCTTCACGGAATACGGTGGCGTCGTCGGATTGAATCCGGGAGTTGAGTGAGGCGGTTCGCTGCCGGTCCTGACTCATGAATCGCGAAGTCACGGTGCGCAGATTGCCGAGAAAGACGGAGGACTTGAAGCCCACTTGCTCCGGGTGAATATCCGCAGCCCGCCGCATTTGATTGAAGGCGGAGGTATAGTCATTTCGTTCCCACGCTTCCGCCAGGTAGGCGGTGAGGATTTCCTCTGAGAAGCGCGGCGCTCGGTCTCGCATCTCCCATGTTCCCGATCCCCCGTTAAAACGGGTGCCGCCCCAGCTCTGATACCCGGTCTCGATATACTCGTCCAGGGCATTCTCATAGGCGGCGGTACTGATCTGGTTCTGACCGTCGCCGAAGGCGGCCTCGATTACATCTTCCCGTTCCGTGGTGACCTCGGCGTATCTGACCATCTGGGTGGAACCGGACAGCGGAAGAATCATCAGCTCCTGCTGAGTGTCAAAGACGGTGCGTGGCGGCGTGGACAGGAAGAACTCACGATCGTCAAAGAAGATCCTCTGATTCTCCGGGCTACCGTTTTCCGAATCTCCGGTACGTGCCGCGGAGGACATGCGATACGGAAGCAGCACCTGTCCCTCGTCGGGCCACTCCCGAGTGCCCATCGGCAGTACGTGCAATTCCGGTGGCTCAGTGGTGATCACCTCGAAGCGGACGGCGCTTCCGTCGGAGAGGAAGACCATCAACTGTTGGTCTTCGATTTCGAACTCCTGTGGCTGAAGGCGAAGATCTTCCCCATCGTCCTGGGCGATGATAATCGGGTCATCCTCGGAGAACTCGAAAACCAGACCCTCATACTCTACTCGAATCGCGGTCACCTCACGGCTGGTCTCATCGGCGCCCGCAACCAGGGTTCCCGAGAATCGCAGATCACCGATCGTGTGCCGTACGGAGAGTGTACCGGAGAATTGCAGATACAGAAGTCCGAAGATCGCCGCGAGATACACAATCGGCACGATGAAGTATCTCCGGACTTTGCGCGTGTGCATGGTGTGAATCTACCAGAGCATGCCGGTTGTGTCAGCTGCCGCGCTGCGAGTTGGGGATGAACCACCCCCGCTGCCGGTCGAGAAGGGGGGCGTGGTCATCTTCCAGGCCGTGGAGAAAGGCTCGCTCCAGATCGCCGCTGTCCAGCAGGTCCTGTGGCGTCCCGGGCCGCACGCTCCCGTCCCCAACCAGGATCAGTTCATGAGAGAAGTGGAGCGCCAGATGCAAATGGTGAGTGGCCACCACCGCTGAGGTTACGATTCCCTCGGAGACCAGGCGGTGAAGCAGCTGGAATAACGTCGTCTGGTGAGGAGGATCGAGATGTGCCGCCGGTTCATCGAGTAGCAAGATCTGCGGCTCTTGTGCCAGCGCCCGCGCAATCATCACCCGCTGTCGCTCCCCGTCACTGAGACGCCCCACCGTTCGCTGCGAGAGGTGGGTGACACCGGTCTGTTCCATGGCGTGGCGCACCGCGTATTCGTCCTGGGAATCGGCGGCGCCGATCACCGAGCGGTACGGGATACGCCCCAACGCCACCAGATCCTCCACCCTGAGGTACGCCGGGGCCACCCGATCGGTGAGCACCACCGATAACAGGCGGGCTCGCTGTCGTCGCGAGAGGGCGCCCCGGCCGTATACCGGCGTCCCCGCCAGTTCCACCGAGCCCTCCATGGGCGGAAGAAATCCCGCGATGCAGCGGAGCAGGGTCGTCTTGCCGCTGCCGTTGGGACCCACGAGGCTGGTCAGTACGCCGGCGTGAACCGACAGCACGCCCGTGGATACAACGTGGGGCCCTCCGGGATAGGAGAGTTTTAAGTTGTGCGCCCGTACCGGGATCTCCGTCATAGTCCCAGTCCTTCTCCGTCACCGGACTGACGTCCACGCAGGAGGATTATAAGCACCATCGGTACTCCCACCAGTGCCATGACCGCGTTCAACGGCAGCACGTGTTCGTTCCCCGGGAGCCGCGCCACCAGATCCGCAGCAATCGCCAGCCACCCCCCGATAATCGCGGTGGCGGGAACCAGCAGACGGTGCTGGGAGCGGCCGATCCATCCGCGGGCGATGTGGGGCACCGCCACGCCGAGAAAGGAGATCGGCCCCGTGTAGGCGGTGACCAGTCCCGTAAGCACGCCCGCCAGAGCGATCAGGATCCCCTGAGTTCGCCGGGCATGCACGCCACTACTTTCGGCGTAGTGCGGACCCAGAAGCAGGGCATCCACCCGGGGACCCGCCACGGCGAGACCCACTGCCGTAGCCCCCGCCACCACCGGCAGTAGGATCGGTCCCGGCCCCGGG
>JAWOCO010000078.1:0-5319 GCA_046483765.1 Alkalispirochaeta sp.
CGCCGCGATAGCCGGGTGGAATGGGTGCTGACAGCCCAGGAGGCGCCGACCCAGCAAAAGGCGCCGACCCAGCAGGAGGCGTGGACCGAGCCGGACCCCGGCGACTCGACAACTCCGCTTGCCTCGGCCGCGCCGCACGCGTCGGCCTCCAACACCTCGATCACCCCCCACGCTCCGACCACCTCCGACGAGCTCCTCGCGAGTCTGGAACGCTGTCGCCGTGGATGAACCTGGCCACGCGCCGGCTCGCTGATCGCCCCTGTGCTACTCGGCAGCCACCTGACTCTGGGCCCTCGTCCGCCGGCCGATTACGGCAAACAGCACGCCGATCGCCAGCAGACCGGCTACGGCCCCCGCCACCGGTAGGAGTTGTGGGCCTGAGACGAACTGATATACCAGCACTCCCAGGATATAGGCCAGCACCGTGAGGTACGCGGCCAGGAGCGAGCCGTAGCCCACGCCCATCTCCTGGATAGCTGCGCCGAGCGCAGCAACGCAGGGGAAGTAGACCAGGACGAAGACCAGGTACGCCAGGGCCGCGCCGGGACTGAACATAGAGCGCATTCGGGAGAAGAGGGTGTTATCCACCTCCAACTCCCGGGACAGTCCCTCGGGTGACTCCTGCACGAGCCCCGTTCCTAAGGGATCGCGTAGTGTCCCGCCGAGTCCGGCAAAGGACTCCGGGATGGAGGCAAAGGCCGCCCCCAGCCCCCCCCACAGGTCGAAGGGTTCCTCATCGCCGGCGTCGTTTTGGGAGTAGAGCGCGCTCAGCGTGCCCACGATCGCCTCCTTGGCAAACAGTCCGGTAAACAGTCCCACCGTGGCGGGCCAATTGTCGTTCTCGATACCCATCGGTTCGAAGACGGGGGTCACCGCGCGCCCAACTCCCGCCAGGACGGACCGGTCCGTATCTTCGTTGCCAAAGGTGCCATCGGTTCCGAAGGAGTTCATTACGGCCAGAATTGTGACCACCACGGTGATGGTGATTCCCGCGCGCTTTACGAAGACCCGCAAACGCGTCCAGGACAACCGCAGGATCGCCCCGATGCGAGGGGCGTGGTACGGCGGTAATTCCATGACGAAGTGGGAGTACTCTCCCTGAAAGAGGGTTCGTTTCAACAGCAGTCCGGTGGCGATAGCCAGCACCATGCCCAGCATGTACAGCCCAAACACCACCGTTCCCGCGCGGTTCGGAAAGAGCGCGGCGGCAAACAGGGCGTACACCGGTAGGCGGGCGCCGCAGCTCATGAAGGGCGCCATGAAGATCGTCATGAAGCGATCCTTGCGGCTTTCCAGCGTGCGGGTGGCGGAAATCGCCGGCACGGTACAACCGAAACCCACCAGCAGCGGAACAAACGATTTTCCCGGGAGCCCCACCCAGCGCATGAGGCGATCCATAACAAACGCCGCCCGCGCCATATACCCGGAGTCCTCCAGCAGACTCAGCATGAAGAACATCATGAAAATGATCGGAATAAAGGTGGCCACCGTCTGGATTCCAGCCCCTACGCCGCCGGCCAGGATGCCGATCACCCATTGCGGGGCTGCAAGCGTCTCCAGTAGTGCGCCAAAGCCGTCCACGAAAATTGTCCCCACGGCGATGTCAAAAAAGTCGATAAATGCGCCGCCCACGGCGATGGTTGCCCAGAACACCAGGTACATGGCGCCGAGAAACACCGGGATTCCCAGGACGCGGCTCATGACCACCCGATCGATGCGGTCGGTCACCGACTCCCGAGTGACCTTCTTGGTAACCACGTCGCGGGATACGCCGTGGATAAACCCGTACCGTCCGTCGGCGATCACGATATCCAAGTCCTCGCCTACCTGCTCGGCAAGGGCGCTGCGGATCTCCGCCACTTCCTCGTGGTCGATCAGTCCCAGCCGCTCCACCATGCCACCGATCCAGCCGTCGCCTTCGATCAGGCGCACTGCCGCGTACTCCGGGTGGAACCCGAGGCGTCCGGCGGCGGGCTCCAGCCGTTGCCGCCAGGCAGCGATCTGTTCCGCCACGGGGGCGGGGTAGGTGACGTGCGCCTGGGAGGGACGGGGGGCGTCCAGCGCGTCCCGCAGCACCGGTTTGAGCGCCTCCACGGTGCGCCGTTGATTGGCCTGCAGGGCGACGACCGGACAGTCCAGGTGTTTGGACAGGTGATCCGGATCGATGCTGATGCCGTTGCTTTCGGCCATATCCATCATGTTGAGTACTACCAGCACCGGCACCCGCATTTCGATGAGCTGCAACGTGAGAAACAGGTTGCGCTCGAGATTTGATGCGTCCAGGATGTTAATAATGAGATCGTAATCTCCGGAGAGGAGAAAATTGCGAGCCACCACCTCATCCTGACTGACGGCGTTCAGGGAGTAGATTCCCGGCAGGTCTACCAGCTTCGGGTGGCCGGCGATCGTGGCGGGGGCCTCGGCGGTGGCTGTGTCCGTACCGGTTGCGGTACTTCGGCCGGTGGCCATTTCGATTGAGGGCGCGTACAGCGGGATCTCTCCCACCTTTTTCTCTACCGTGACGCCGGGCCAGTTGCCCACCCGGTGATTTCCTCCGGTAAGCGCGTTGAAGAGGGTAGTTTTTCCACAGTTGGGATTTCCCACGATTCCGATGGTTCGGCTCATTGGGTCACCTCCACGACGGAGGCCTCGGCGCGGCGGAGAGATAATCGGTATCCGCGAACTTCGATTTCGATGGGGTCTCCCATTGGAGCGTAGCGTACCACGGCAAACTCGGTGCCCGGGGTAAGCCCCATGGACAGAAGTTTGGCGCGGTATTCGCTGGAACTATCGACGTAACCCGAGATTACACCTCGGTCGCCGCGACGTAGGTCGCTAAGTGCGGGCATGAGAAACCTCCGCGTATGTAGTTAGTGGTGATTGCCTTAGTTAGGCTAAGTTAACTTTACCGCAGCCCCAGTGTCCTGTCAACGGTGATTCGAAAATCCTCCGATTCCGTGTCATTATAGGACCAACACAATGGACAGCAGTAGTGTAACAGCACAGACCTATACCTTGTTCCAACGGGTCACCGTGGCGGAGCTTAACTTCTTGCGAACCTCACCGCGGAAATATGCGGAAATGCGGTTACGGAGCGACTACCGTGCAGGCACTGATAACGGGGCCTACTCCGATCTGATGACGCATGTTCCGGTGGCAGCTCTAAAGCTGCACCGGACGCTCTGCCGGGCGGCGCAGGCGTATGCCACCCATTTGGCTACCCACGATCGGTGGGGCCACTGTGCCGACCGGACACCCCGGGAGCGCGCGCGGGCGGTGGGATATCACGCCTATGGCGGGGAAAACGTCGCCGCCGGCAGGTCGGTTAATCTGGAGGCGGTGGTGGACCCGGCGCGGGCGGCGCGGCTCTTTGTGCTGCGCCTGGTAGTCAATGAGGGGGTGCCCGGCGTGGGCCATCGGCGCAATATGCTTTCCCCGGTGTACCGGGTTGTCGGAATTGGGTATGCCGCCGATCCCCGTTCAACCTATCTCAACTACACCGTCCAGGATTTCGGTCTCAGCTAGCCCCGGACGTGTCGGAGGGGCGGGGAGCGGTGGCATCTTACCTGTCGGCGTTGGCGTCGGCGTTGGCGGTGCGCACTGCGTCTCGGCCACCACGCTTCGCGTCGTACAGGGCGCGGTCGGCGGCCTCCACCAACGATCGGGCACCCCGGGGACCGTGTTCCTGGTGTTCCGGAACTACCGCGGTTACCCCGATACTTAGGGTAACGATGCCGATGTCGGTGGTGGGATGAGGGATCGCCCGGGTGTGCATGGCGCTGCGAATCCGCTCCGCCAGGAGATAGGCATCCGCGGCGGTGGTGTTGGGGAGCAGCAGGAAGAACTCTTCCCCGCCGTAGCGGGCGGCCACGTCGGTCGTGCGTTGGGCGTGCTCGGTGAGAGTGCGGGCCACCTCCTGGATGACGATGTCCCCCGCCTGGTGTCCCAAGGTATCGTTGTACTGCTTGAAATGATCGATATCCACCATAATCGCCGCCAGGGAGTTGCCGGAGCGCATGTGTCGCCCCCACTCCTCGTCGAGCTTTGCGTCCAGGGTACGCCGATTATCCAGACCGGTGAGACCGTCATGCTGCGCCTGTTCTCGGAGGTTGGCCAGCGATATGCGCGCATCGAAAATTCGCCGCGAGAGCGCCAGCGAGTTCATTCCGCCGAAGACCGCCAGCGTTAGGGGAATCGCGGTGAGGGAGGTTGCAATCCATCCCATGCATCGCGCGATTTCTATACCGGATCCCACCACCAGGAGGATCACCGCCACCACCAGCAGGTGGGCGGAGTTTCTTCCCGCCCGGCACGCCCGCAGCAGGGTGACCACCGAGGTTCCCAGCGCTGCCACCAGGAGGGGCAGCCAGGTAAAGAGCAGATCCATCCACCACCGGGCGGGAATACCCACCGACAGTACCATCCACACCCAGGATGCCGATTCCAACACCCGCAGTGCCGTGCGCTGCGAATCACCGGGAAACATATGGTTCAGATAGCGCAAATACAGCGCTACCAGCGGATACACCACGATTCCCCGCAGTCGGAGGTAAACCGCGGGTCCCAGCCAGGGCACGCTGCTGAGAATCATGGAGCCTTCTATCAGAAGGATTCGGAGTGCCAGAATGCCCAAAAACACTGACAGCGTTACCGTGGGTACATTGCGGGCAAAACCGGGACTCTGTCCCAGGCGGAGCAGGAGATGATACGCCGCCAGGACCACGAGCATTCCCACCAGTAACCCATCCCAGAACACCCGGCGGCCGGTTTCCCGCAGCAGTTCCGAGAGTGGGCCGATGCGCGCCGGGGACAGGGTGAGGCCTTCCCGTGGGTAGTGGTGCCCGTCGATGAGGATCGTCACGTCTGCGCCCCCCTCCCCATCCGGCACCACCGGAATCACTGAGTGTGTCTCACGGAGTCCTATGCGTTCCCCGTTGACCCAGGCGATCGTTTCACCGGACGAGGGGGGAATGTGGATCCCCATAAGCGGCGTCTGCGGTACTGAATTCAGCGACAGGCGGTAGGTAATGGGTCCCGTCACGAATCGGGCGCCACCATCGGTGTAGTACCGACCGCGGACCGGTGGGATGCTTCGATACTGGGGGGCTGATGGTGGACCGCCGCGGTCCGGAGCCCGGTCCGGAGTCCGGTCCGGAGTACTCTCAGGAGTACGGTCAGGAGGGTAGGCCTGGCCCACGTACACTTCCCACGAGCCGGTGAGAACCGATATTTCAGTCTTGCTCTCAGGCGGGATGGTTCCCGTGCCGGCGGTGACGGAGACACGCTCGGTAGACGCCATGCACGATGAGATGATAAGCA
>JAWOCO010000172.1:0-6624 GCA_046483765.1 Alkalispirochaeta sp.
GCCACCGCCCCCATACTGAACTCATCGAGTCCCAGGCCCAAGAGGACCACCGTTGCCAGGGGATCACCGGCCATCTCACCGCACATCGCCACGGAAAGCCCCTCTCGGTGGGCGTTGTCAATCACCATTTTGATCAGGCGTAATACGCCGGGATGAAAGGGTTGATACAGGTAGGCGGTCCGTTCGTTACCGCGGTCCACGGCGATCGTATACTGAATCAGGTCATTAGTACCAATGGAGAAGAAATCAACCTTCCGGGCAAGGGTATCGGAAATCAACACCGCCGAGGGAACTTCGATCATAATTCCCACGGGAATCTGCTCATCAAAGGGGACCTCTTCCTCCCGCAGTTCCCCCCGGACCTCGTCCAGGAGTACCATCGCCTGCGTGAGTTCAGGCATCCCCGAGATCATGGGGAACATGATGCGCATCCGCCCGTGGACACTGGCGCGCAGCATCGCCCGCAACTGGGTGCGGAACACCGATTTCTCAGAAAGACAGACACGAATCGCTCTCCATCCGAGAATCGGGTTCTTTTCGTCCCCGGAATTGATGCCGGGGCTGATCTTATCCCCGCCCACATCGAGCGTTCGGATCGTTACCGGTCGCTGCCCCATCGATTCCAGCACCCGCCGGTACGCCTGAAACTGCTCCTCCTCCGAGGGAAGTCCCTCGGGGCGGAGAAAGAGAAACTCCGAGCGAAAGAGACCGATTCCGTCGGCGCCATGGCTCACTACGCCATCAACTTCCTCCGAGATTTCGATGTTTCCCTTGAGCCAGATCAGTTTGCCGTCTTTCGTCTCCGCCGGGAGATCGTTGAGACGCATGAGCTCCACCTCGTGCTCATGCCACTCACCCTGGAGTCGGTTGTACCGCTCCAGCGTTTCCGGATCGGGGTCAACGATTACCACCCCTTGATTGCCGTCGACGATGATCTGCTCGCCACCGGAAAGGGTGCGGGTAATCCGAGACAGGCCCAAGACGGCCGGAATCTCAAAACTACGGGCGATAATCGCGGTATGAGAGGTCTTGCCTCCGGCATCCATGGCGATCGCCCGAATCATGCGCTTGTTCATCGCGACCGCATCGGAGGGCATCAGATCGTGCGTCACCAGCACGACTTCCTCATCCAGCTCTGAGAGACTCACACGGTCCCGCTTCAGCAGGTGGTTCAGTACCCGCTTGGAAACGTCGTGAAGGTCACTAGTCCGCTCTTTAAGATAGGCGTCGCTTGACTGGGAGAGCTTGTCCATGAGCTCCTGCACCGTCTCATAGAGGACCCATTCGATATTGAGCAGCTCCTGCTCAAGACGTTTGTGGACCGTCTCGAAGAAGCTCGGGTCCTTCAACATCAGAAGATGGGAGTCCAACAGCTGGTGCTCATCCTTCTCGAGCTCCTGCGAGGAACTGTTCTTAATCTCTTCAATGTCGTTGCTCGCACGCTCCACCGCCTGGCTCAAGCGATCCTTCTCCTGCTGCAAATGCCCGCGTTCGATCGAGTATTGCGGCACGTGGGGAACGTCCTCGTTATAAATAAGCACGTTTCCAATCGCAATGCCGGGAGATGCGGCGATTCCCCGCAGTTGTACCATAGTGCAATCATAGATTGTAGCTTTCACCACTGTCAAACAGAGGCACCGGCGAGCCGATACTCTTACACATGGGCAAGAACAGCTCCCGCAAGCGCGCATCTTTCGGCGTCCTTTTCTGGATCGCCGCGATTCTCCTCATAACCGTACTCCTCATGTTTAATCTCCCCACGATTCGGGGAGTGCTCGAACGGACCGATTTCGTCGATGTGGTCTTTGAAGAACGTTCAGGAACCGCAGACCGCGACCGGCCGGAGGAATCCGGCGAGCCTCCCACCATCGGTCCCTCTCCGGAAGAGCAGGAGGGACCGGAAGAGCCGGGGTCTCAGGAACCGGCGGACGACGAGGAGACTGAACTGGTGATTCCCGAGATAGAAGAACCGGAGGAGGAACCGCTGGCCCCGCCACCGGAGGAAGACTCACCGGAGGACGAAATCGAGCTCGATCCCCCGGAACGGTCGGATGAAACCGGTCCGCAGCGTACGATGCAACGCGAACTGTACTTCATTCTCGTCTCCGACGATGGACGAATCCTGGCGGAACCGGTGGAACGAACGATTCGCTACGACAGCGGTCCCCTAGCCAGCACGATAGAAGCGCTCATCGCCGGCCCCTCTTCCGAGGACCTGAACCGCGGACTGTTGAGCCTGATTCCATCCGGAACGGAGCTCCTCTCGGCACGAGTTGCCTCAGGGGTGGCGTTTCTCAATTTCAATGAGGCGTTCCGTTTCAACTCGATGGGACTGGAAGGGCTCCTGGCGCAACTGCAGCAGGTGGTACGCACCGCCACCCAGTTTTCAACCGTCGACGCGGTACAGGTGCTCATTGAAGGCCAGAATGAAGAGTACCTGGGCGGAGACGGCGTCTTTATCGGCGCCCCCCTCACTCCGGAGGATCTGGCCAACTGAGGCGATCGGCAAGTCCCACCAGCAGCAACACTTCTCGATTGCCCCCATGGCCGGTAATGGGGCTATCCAAATGCTGGTGCACAACAACCCCCTCACTGGATGCAAGTTCCTGATAGACGCGGTTGATCACCGCCTCCCGGTGCACGCCGCGAACTACGCCGGCTCCGGCGTCCAGGGCCCCGCCATCCTGCGGTCGATTCCAGCGCTGCTCCGCCGCCAGTTCGAACTGCGGTTTGAGCAGCGCAATCCCCCAGCCCGCGCGGGTAAGCAGAAGAATTGACCGCAGCACACCCCGCAGACTACGAAACGAAAGGTCGCATACCGCGGCATCGGGAGGTGGCTGCAGTTCATCCGCGGTGATTCCACCGATGTTCGTACGTTCCCATACAACCACCCGCGAATCGGTGCGCAGGCGATAATCGAGCTGGTTATAGCCCACATCCACGGCGTGCACCGTGGCGGCACCCCGCTGTAGGAGACAATCGGTAAAGCCTCCGGTGCTGGCCCCGGCGTCTAGCCACCGCCGACCGGTGACGCCAATCTGCCACGCCTCGAGAGCAGCGTCGAGCTTTTCGCCTCCGCGGGATACGAAGCGCCGGGTCACGATGGACAGCTCGGAATCCACCGCCACCGCCGCCTGGGGATCGGTAGCCGTACCGCCGTCAACCCGTATTTCGCCACACATCACCAGCCGGTACAACTCGTCCCGGGAGTGGTGGCGATACTGAAGCGTCAGGAGATCAAGCAGGGGCTTCGTTTTTCGTTTGGGTTTAGCTCGTCCCCGCCCCATTGGCGTACCACGTACTCAGATGAGCGATCGGAACTGAAAGCGCTCTACCGACGTCGCGCGCAACCCTTGATCACCGGTGGTCACCACCAGTCCGTGAAGCGTCGCCGCGTTGGACGCTACTTCGTTCTTCAGGGGAAGCTGGGTAATCACCCGACGCACGCTGATTGACGGCTCGAAGCCGATGACACTGTGATCGGGGCCACAGGCGCCGATGTCGGTAATCGCCGCGGTGCCGCCGGGAAGGATCCGCTCGTCCGCCGTCTGCACGTGGGTGTGCGTCCCATAGAGCACGGTAACGTCGCCATCGAGGTAGTGCGTGAGCGCTTCTTTCTCTTCCGTGGATTCCGCGTGAAAATCGACTACCACCGCATCCACCTGACCGTCGAGGCGTTTTAGGATTTCCCGGGACCGCCGAAAGGGGCAGTCGATCGCAGGCATGCGGTCACGGCCCTGGAGGTTGATTACCGCGACCCGCCCCACCTTGGATTCGTGGATGTAATGGCCGTTTCCCGGAGCTCCTCCCGGATAGTTGTCCGGCCGAAGAATCCGCGGATTGCTATTGAGGAGTTCCGCGATATCGTCGTGGTGCCACACGTGATTTCCGGTGGTGATTACGTCGGCTCCCGCCTTAAACAGCTGGTCCGCGATAACGGGATTGATGCCGAAGCCCTCGTCGGAGTTTTCCCCGTTTACTATAACCACGTCCGCCCGGTGCGTGCGAATGAGACCCTTCAGGGCACTCACCACCGCGCGCAGTCCGGGCTGACCAATCACATCACCTAAAATGAGGATGCGCATGTTATCGGGCGTACTCCACTACCCGCGTTTCGCGGATCATCGTCACCTTGATCCGTCCGGGATAGCGAAGTTGATCTTCGATCTTTCGCGCGATCAGTTTTCCGATCTCCCGCGCCTGCTGATCACTGACCTTCTCGTGATTCACCATGATCCGCAACTCGCGTCCCGCCTGGATCGCATACGCCTTGTCCACACCGTCGAACTCTTCTGCGATCGCCTCCAGGTTTTCCAGGCGCTTGATGTAGTTGTCCAGCGTCTCCCGCCGCGCTCCCGGGCGCGATGCGGAAATGGCGTCGGCGATCTGTACAATCACCGATTCGATACAGTTATGGGGAACATCGCCGTGATGGGCGGCGATACAGTTGATCACGCGGGGATCCTCTCCAAGGCGCTTGGCCAATTCCACCCCCAGCTCCACGTGATTACTGTCGCCGTCCGTCTCGATTCCTTTACCGATATCATGCAGAGCACCGCCGCGCTTGGCGATCTCCACATCGGCCCCAACCTCGGCGGCCAGCGTGGCCGACAGTACCGCCACCTCTTTACTATGAGAAAGGACGTTCTGTCCGTAGCTGGTACGGAACGCCAGACGGCCGAGACCGCGGACACCCTCCGGCTGCAGGTGATGAATGTTCAGCTCGTAGAGAAGTTTCTCGCCCTCTTCGTAGATCGTCTGCGTCATATCGGTGGTCACCTTCTGGACCACCTCTTCAATGCGGGTGGGGTGAATCCGTCCATCCGATACGAGCCGTTCCAGAGATCGCTTCGCAATCTCCTTACGGACCGGGTCGAAACAGGAGACCACCACCGCCTCCGGCGTATCGTCGATAATGATATCGACTCCGGTGAGCGTTTCCAGCGTACGGATATTCCGGCCCTCACGTCCGATAATCCGCCCCTTCATTTCATCGTTCGGGAGATTCACCGAGGAGACGGTGACTTCCGCATTGACCTCACTGGCCATGCGTTGAACGGTGGAGACGAGAATCTCCCGGGCCTGCCGCTCGGCGGTCATCACCGCTTCCTGTTCGATCTTGTTGACCAGGCCCTGGGCATCGTGCCGCGCCTCATCTTCGAGAGAACTGGTAATCAGCTTGCGGGCTTCGTCCTGCGTGAGGCCGGAGATGCGTTCCAGCTCGTTCCGCCAGTGGATTTCGAGCTCATCGAGCTCCTTCTTCCGTTCGTCTAGGTTCCTCTCACGGGTAGACAGGCGTTCCCCTTCTTCTTCAAGGGTGGTTGCCTTCTCTTCTAGGTTCTCTTCTTTTTGCAAAATGCGCCGCTCGAGACGTTGCAGCTCTTTCTGCCGGTCCCGGAGCTCGCGTTCTTGTTCATTTCGCTCGCGCTGTAGCGCGTCTCTTGTTTCAAGTATCAGTTCCTTCTGACGAGCCTCCGCCTCTTTGGCGGCATCTTTCTTCAGGCGTTGTGCCAACTGCTCGGTAGAAGAAAGCTGAAACCTGGCGTAAAGCCAGCGTATTGTCCAACCTAGAACTGCACCAGCAAGAGGAAGGGCAATGATCAACACCAACTGCATAACCTTCCTCCCCACGTATCGTAATACGTTAACCTATAGTGGCTTAGGAAGCCTTGTCAAGTTTCCAGCCAGTCCAGCTCCTCATCATCCTGAATCAGGCGGCGATCTCGACGTTCATCCCGCCGGCGAATACGAATGGCGCGGCGCAATCCCCGCTGGATCAGACGCAGCATGTCACGGGACAGTTTTTCCACTTCGGGATCATCGAGGTGTGCAATAATTGTATCCAATAAGGCCATCACCAGCCGGTTGGCGTCCTCGTACAATCCAGGTCGAAAGATTCCCCGGCGCGATCCGTCCCGGATAATCTCGGCCACAAGCTCCTCGATATGGTGGCGCAGGGTACCGATCGCCCCGTTTTCGATATCGAAGCCGGGATAGAGAAACCGTTCATCTCCCCGCAGTACCCCGCGAAGGATCGGGTACTTGCGCATACCGAGCACGACGAACTGGTAGACTGCTTTGAGCTTATTCACCGGCGAGTGTAACCGCTCTACAACCTGCTGTGCTTTGCGAATACCTTCTCGCTCTATAAGACTCAGGATCTGTTCATAAAACGCTTCTTTGCTGCGAAAGTACTTGTAGAAGGTGCCCACACTCAGCCCGGCGCGACGGACGATGTCTTCCACCGACACATCGCGGTAGCCGTAGCGGGAAAAGAGCTCCATTCCGGATCGTATCAGCAGGTTTTGCCGATTGGCTTTCATATCTCACGAGTATAGCGCACGCATGCAGTGGACGAAAGACGAAATGAAGATCCTCCTCGAATGTTCACATATCAATTCCGGCCGTTTTGTTTACTACCAGTTGTACACTGAGGATACATCGCTGCCGTGATGATCGCATGGAGTGGATTCGCTGCGCCCTCGCCTGCGCTCATTGACCCCAGCCCCTCCGCTGGGCTACCACGAACGTGGAGGAAGTGCATGAGTGACACGGTAGTTCAGTCGAATACAGTGCAGGGGGCCGATCACTACCAGCTCAAGTGCCTGAAGTCAGGAGCCACGC
>JAWOCO010000303.1:0-3578 GCA_046483765.1 Alkalispirochaeta sp.
GACGACCTCTTCCTTTTTGTCTTTCTTCTTCTTGCCGTCGTCGTCGGCCTTTTCCATCGCCTTCACCTCCGACTTGGAGAGCGCTCCCTCCGCCACCGCGATGATCGAAAACCGCTTGCCGCTCATGCGCCGCTTTTCCAGATGCGCCGCCACCGCGTTCAGGTCGTAGGGAATTTCCGGAATCATAATCACGTCGGCACCACCGGCGATCCCCGCCCCCAGGGTGAGCCATCCCGCGTTATGCCCCATGATCTCACACACGATGATGCGATGGTGGCTGGTGGCGGTGGTGTGCAGCCGGTCAATCGCCTCGGTGGCGATATTCATGGCGGTATCAAAGCCGAAGGTCACATCGGTCTCGGCCACGTCGTTATCGATCGTCTTGGGAAGCGTGATCACATCGATGCCGCCCTCCTTGTGCAGGTGGTAGGCGTTCTTCTGAGTCCCGCCGCCCCCGAGGCACACCAGGCAGTCGATGTTGTGGCGATTGATGTTCTCCACGGCGGCCTCGGTCATATCCATTTTCTTGCCGCCCATGGGCATCTTGTGTGGCTTGTCCCGGGCGGTACCGAGAATCGTACCGCCCTGCGTGAGAATTCCGCTCACAGCGCGGTCATCGAGCGAAATAGTACGGTTCTGCACGAGTCCGCGAAATCCGTCGAGAAAGCCCACCACTTTGATTCCGTAGGACCCGATCGCCGCCTTTACCACACCACGGATCGCCGCGTTGAGACCGGGGCAGTCTCCTCCGCTGGTGAGAATCCCGATCGCCTTGGTCTTCGATGTCGCCATAGTCCGCTCCTTAGCCCTGAGTAGTCGTTCCTCCCCAGTATAGGGGATGGTGACTGGGAACGCTATGAATTCAGCGCGGGGGCAGGTTGAACGCCCGTTCCAGGTCCTTAATCTCATCCTCGCCGATCGCCACAACCGGGCCCAGCGCCCGGGCGGAGAGGATCGATTCAGCGGTGTATTCGGCCACCTCCAGGCGGTCAAACGCCTCCAGCAGTGAACTTCCGGTGACGATGAGCGCCTCGTTGCGGATGAGGACGTTGGGCGTTGCCGGCGAGATCGCTCCCACCACGGCGGGGTAGTTGGAATAGGATACCCCATAGGGAAGCTGCTCGATATCTCGGAGTAAGATGTAGCTCTCCGGGATCACTCGGGAATCGAAGGGGGCGTGGGTGACGGCAAATGCCATCATCGCCGGCGGATGGGCCACGATTATCGCGTTGAGCTCGGGATGGGCGGCATACATCGCCTCGTGGAGGCGCGCCGAACGGCTCGGCGGCCGTCCCGCCTGCGCCTGACCATTACGGATCAGGACCATGTCCGCCGGTTCCAGCAGCTTGCGGTCATACCCGTAGGGGGTGATCAGAAATGATTCTTCATCTACCCGGGCGCAGACGGTTCCTTCGGTGCTGGTCATCAACAGCTGCTCGTAGGAGCGGTGCACGATATCGGCAATCTCCCGGCGCAGTTCCTTTTCCCGAGTGGAATGCTCGTGGAGCTCAAACGTCTCGATCACCGGCGTCTTCTTGTGGACCTCTGCCACTTCCTCGTCGGTGAGAAGGTGCACGTCGCCCAGGCGTGTCGCCCTGACTTCCAGGCGGGCACAGAAATCCAGCGTCTCAAAGCGCATAAACGCCTCGAAGATATCGCTGCCTACGGTGACGGTACCGTGGTTTTCCAAGAGCACCACGTTGGAGCCGGAGGCAAATTGGTCGGCGATCTTGCTCCCCAACTCCTCGCTGCCGGGGGCGGCGTAGGGCACCACGGGGCACTCGCCGCAGATGAGATACGCGTTGGGCACCACCCGCGTCTGCACGGGAATCCGTACGGCAGAGAAACTCACCAGCGTCGGAGGGTGGGCGTGGACGATCGCCTGCACGTCCGGCCGCGCCGCATAGATTGCGCGGTGAAAGGGATATTCCGAAGAGGGCTTGTGACGGCCCTCCACCGTGCCATCCGGCAGTACCTTTACGATGTCTTCCCGCCGGAGCGATCCCTTGTCCACCCCGCCCGGCGTGATCCACATCGCCCCCTCCTCATCGAGGAGGCTCAGATTGCCGCCGGAGGTTGTGGTCATGCCAAAGCGATATACACGGTCCATCATCTCCACCAGGAGGTCCCGGGGATGGGCGATCCGGTGCTTAATGCCGGTGCGGTGATCAGTGTTCATGAATTCAGTTTCCGGTGGTTAGTGCCGCGCGTCAACCATGGGCTATATCCACAATCATGTTGCAGCCCTTCCAGTAACCGTTTACGCGACAGCACGTTATCCAGCGCTGCACCGCTTGGCGAGCATATGTGACCGTCTCTAAAAGAATTAGCTTCCGTTCTGTAACATGATTCTATATACACCCGACTTGTCGCGCCCAGATCCACGCACTACACTCTCATACGTGATGCGTACGTATGAATCGCTCCTGGCCCTGATTCAGGAACTCGAAGGAGATGCCTCGGAGATTGAGCGAGTCATGGCGCGGAATCGCACCGCCTGGGAGCGAATCGAATACGGCGCCGATGATCCTGTCGACTGGGGGGCGTTGGCGTTTACGATTCATACCGTGTATGGCGTCCTGGAGAACTACTTTCTGCGGGTGTCCAAATACTTCGAAAACAACCTGCCCGCCGACCGCTGGCACCAGCCCTTGGTGGAGAAGATGGCGCTCGATATTCCCGGCGTGCGGCCGGCGCTGCTCCTGGATCCCGTCCACAAAGCCCACATCAAGGAAATCGTCAGATTTCGCCACCGCGTGCGCAACCTCTATGGCGAAGACCTGGACCCGGAGAAGACGACTCATGTGCAGCATAACGTGGAGACATTCTTTTCCGCCTTCCCCCAAATTCACCGTGATTTCATCGCAAAGCTCCGCGGTATCGCCGATGCCCTTTGATCCTCGACCCTATGCAGCCGGTCTGCGTCGGCTCAACGAACGAGAACAGGAGCGGACAGCTCAGCGCGCAGTGATCGCCCGCGCCCGCGCGGCAGATCTGGCCAGACAAATCGGTGAGCACGATTCCACGGTGAGATGCGTGTATCTCTTCGGCTCTCTCCAGCGCGACGTCCCCCGCAACCCTGACTTCGATATCGACTTGGCGCTTGACGGGGGGGATCTCCATCGGGCGATGGAACTTGCAGAGGATGTGGAGTTTGCCGTTGATATCGTCAGCATACAGCGGCTCCCCGCTCATGTGGTGCGCCATATCACCACCACCGGTGCGGTACTCTACCACCGCGGGTAAGCGGGTAAGTGAGGAAGCGCGTCAGTGAGTAAGCGAAGAAGCCGCTACGCGTAAGCGCCTAAGCCGAGAGCGCTTACTACGAGCTGCGGGGCGCGCGGATGACCGTCCCCGGCGTGAGGTGCGCCCGGGCATCCCGAGAGGGCACGATGATCCCGTGGCCGGCGTTGGTGATGCGTTCCACCGGAGTGCCCTCGGAATCCATTACATCGAACTCACGGTCATGGATCTGCGTCGGTCCCTCGGTGGAGGCAGGGAGATACTGGATCTCCTGCCCGCGGTGGATCGTGTTCTTCACCGTGACGCGCCACCCTCCCTCGGCCGGTTCCTCCAGG
>JAWOCO010000335.1:0-9445 GCA_046483765.1 Alkalispirochaeta sp.
CCCGCATCCACTGCTGCCGCTGCTGCCGCCAGTAGTGCTCGAAAGCGAAGCGATAGTTCTTGGACTTTCCGTCGAGATACAGGGTACGCCCGGTTTCCGGGTCCATCGCCTGCAACACGGGAAAATCCGGAAGCTCATCGGTAACGGGATCGATGACGCGCAGCGCAATCACATCGTGGCGCTTGGAAATGAGTGCAAGCTCCCGCTGGTAATCTCCGGTATGAAAGTCGGAAATCACCACAACGATGCCCCGCCGCTTCAGCGACTCACTCACCGCCTGCAGGGTAGTCGCCAGATTGGAGCCCCGGCCGGTAGGTTCATGGGCCACGATTTCCTGCAGCAGGCGCATGGCGTGGTTGCGACCTTTCGCCGGCGGAATCCATGCCTCCACGGTGTCTGAGAAGAGCGTTCCCCCGACTTTGTCGTTGTTCTGTACCGCCGCCAGGGTAAGCAAGGCTGAACTCACCAACGCAATATCGCGCATCGACCGTGCCCGTGAACCAAATCCCAACGAGGCTGACACATCAACCACCAGAAAGAGCGTCATCTCCCGCTCTTCCCGGAACGTTTTGGTATAAATCGAACCGAATCGAGAACTCACGTTCCAGTCAATCAGTCGTGCGTCATCCCCTTCAACGTATTCGCGCACCTCGTCAAACTCAATTCCCGGTCCGCGGAAGACCGAGCGATAGTTGCCGGCAAACAGACTCTCCACGAGCCGTTGCGCCACCAACTGAATTTGCCGGAGTTTGGCCTGAGATGGGAGTTGGTCCAGGGGATTGAAGCGCCGTTGAGCCATGGGTATCAGGGAACCGCTACGGTGGACAGCAGCATTTCCACCACATCATCACTGGAGAGATCCTCGCTGTCAGCCTCAAAGGACAGCACGATACGGTGGCGCAAGATATCCATGGCCACCGCTTTCACATCCTCCGGAATCACGTAGGCCCGCCCCTCGAAGACGGCTCGCACCTTGGCGCAGCGGTACAGGTAGATACTGGCCCGGGGAGATGCTCCAAACTCGATATAGCGCAACGGCCCCATATCGCCCCGAGCCCTGTCGGAGCGGGTAGCGGTGACCAGATCTACGATGTAGTCGGCGATGCGATCATCGATGGCAACTCGGGCGACGATATCACGAAGCTTGCGGACGTCGGTCTTGAAGATTGTCCGCTGCAATTCAATCTCCTGGGGCACCCCTACCCGCGCAAGAATCTGGCGTTCCTCATCCCGGGACGGATAGTCTACGTACAGCTTCAGCATGAACCGGTCAAGCTGGGCCTCGGGAAGCGGATAGGTACCCTCCTGTTCAATCGGGTTCTGGGTGGCCAACACGAAGAACGGCTCCGCCAGCGGATAGGTCGTGTCCCCTATGGTGACTTGGCGTTCTTCCATCGATTCCAGCAGTGCGCTTTGCACCTTGGCGGGAGCGCGGTTGATCTCATCGGCGAGAATCACGTTGGAAAAAATCGGCCCCTTCCGCGGCACAAATTCTCCGGTCTGCTGGCGATAGATCATCGTCCCGATCAAGTCCGCCGGCAAGAGATCCGGCGTGAACTGTATCCGCCGGAAGGAGGCATCCAGCACCTCCGCCAGCGATTTCACCATCAGCGTCTTCGCCAGTCCCGGCACCCCTTCCAGCAGTACGTGCCCGCCGGCAAGCACGCCGGTGAGCAGACCATCCACCATCTCCCGCTGACCAACGATCCGTCGCCCGAGCTCGTTACGGGCCTTTTCAATCAGGTCCCGTGCACGATCGACCTGGACCTGAAAGTCTCCATTGTGTTCCTGTTGCTCCATGTATTGTCCTTCACCGGCGGAACATCACGTCCGATAGTCCGCGTTTTCTCTGACGTAGTCATAACTCAAATCACTGCCATACACGACCGTTTCTTCACCGGAGGATCCGAAACTGAGTTCGATCGTCACGTTCGGCGCGTCCTGCGGATAGCCGGCACATTGCGGATCCATGGCCCCGCGCCGCAGCAGTTCGGCGAGCTCCTGTTCCACCGCACCATCCAGCCGAAACGCTCCATCCCGATATACCTCTCGACCGGCAATCGACACGGTGAGCGACGCCACATCCACCGTGTGGCCGGTATCCCACGTATCCAGCGCATCCCCCGCCGCCGCCAGGATGCGCCCCACATTGGGATCGTTACCGTACACGGCGGTCTTCACCAGGGGTGAGTTCACCACATGCCGGCCAATCCGCTGGGACAGCTCCCGATCGTCCACACCCCGGACGTGCACCTCAATGACGTGGGCGGTACCCTCACCGTTGCGCACGATCTCCTGCGAGAGGGTGCGGCACACCGGCAGGAGTAGCTTCTCCAGCTCCTCCTCCGACACCTCCGTACCGGAGGCGCCGTTAGCGGTGCACACCACCATGTCGCTGGTGCTCTGGTCCCCGTCTACGGAAATCGTATTGAACGTGGCGGCCACGACCCGGCGGAAGACGCGCCCCAACCGGTCTCGATCAACCTGGGCGTCACACATGATAAAACCCAGCATGGTGGCCAGGTTGGGCTCGATCATTCCGGCACCCTTAGCGATACCCAGGCAGGTCACCCCGCTGCGGCGTGTCCACGCGAGCTTGGGATAGCGATCGGTAGTCATAATCGCCTCCGCCACATCGACGGCGTCCGCGGCGGACGCGGAAATCCCCCGCAGGGCGGCCACCATGCGCTCCGTGGGCAGGCTCCACCCGATCACTCCGGTACTCACCGAGAGCGTCTGCTCCTCGGGGAGGGAACGCTCCCGGGCCAGAGCGGCGGCCACCGTGCGGGCATCGTGGAGCCCGGTGCCGGCGGCCACATTGGCGACCTTGTTGTTAACAACTATCGCACGAACGTCTCCCGCCGGGAGCCGCTCCCGGGCCAACACTACCGGCGCGCCACAGAATCGATTGCTGGTGGTAACTCCCACCGTAGTAGCCCCCGGGTCACTTTCGATCACCGCCAGGTTCATCGACGCACTCCCCGAATCCGGCCGTTCCGGAGGAACAAACGCAAGGGAGGTGGTGAAGAATTGGAACCCTCGGGGAAGCTGCACTTCCCGCGACAGATAGGAACGGTATGCGGCGGCACTATCGAAGCTCACGGGGCAACTGTATCGGCACACATACGCTTGTGCAAGAACCTTCTCAGCGGTAGCCTGCTCGGGATGAATCCCGCAGAACAGATCCTCGAGCACAGCACAAGTGCCGGCGGCAAGCTGGACTCCTTAACCTTTTCCGCGCCGGTATCCGCCGTGTATAACCCCCTGCGCTACGCCCACGCTTCCTGGGAGCAGTATCTTCGCATCTACGGCGCCACCACTAAAGAAGTCCTCTTTCTCGGCATGAATCCCGGACCCTGGGGGATGGCGCAAACGGGCATTCCCTTCGGTGAGGTGCAGGCGGCACGCTCCTGGATGAAGCTGGATGCCCCCATCGGTCGGCCGGAGCAGGAACACCCGAAACGTCCGATTTTGGGGTGGGAGTGTTCCCGGAGCGAGGTGAGCGGGCGGCGGTTGTGGGGGCTGTTTGCCGAGGAGTTTTCCACGGCGGAAGCGTTCTTCCACCGTCATCTGGTAATCAACTACTGTCCCCTGGTGTTTATGGCGGAATCGGGGCGCAACATCACCCCGGACAAGTTGGCAAAAGCCGAACGGATACCGCTATTTGAGATCTGCGATGCGCTGCTCACCGCCACGATCGCGGCCTACCAACCGAAATTCGTGGTGGGAGTCGGCGCCTTCGCCCGAACCCGGCTGGACCAGGTACAGCGCGTCGGCGGACACACCGCACAAACGGTACAGATTCTGCATCCCAGTCCCGCCTCCCCCGCGGCCAACCGCGGCTGGGCTGATCAGGCCCGACAACAGTTGCGCGATGCCGGTATCTGGTAACTCGGAGCTGGGGCTGGGGATTACGGGCTGCGGGCTGCGGGCTGCGGATCGCGGCCTACGGACTACGGACTACGGACTACGGCGATCGAAGACTGCCATAATCGGGAGGTGATCCGATACGCCGCCCTCCTGCCAACTCACCGGAACACCATCACCGTCGGTGCCCTCCGCGGGGTGTACACAGCGAAACTCCCGGAACGTAATCGCCGCGCCCTGCAGCGCCGCGAGATTGACCAAGATATGATCGATACGTTCCCAGCGACCATAGTACCAGTACGATCCGGGGTCGTCCCCAGCAGACCACAAACTCGCTAACACGGGAGTTCCGTAGTATGTGGGTCCCTGTGGGAGCAGATCGATCTCACGGGTGATCGGCAGGTAGTGGCCATCTTCCCGGTACCCCGCGGTGAACCACTGGGGAACTTCAGTAGCGTCAGTAACTTCACCATCCTCACCCGGCACGTTTCCGTCGCTATCCGGACCGTCCCGGCCAAACGCCTCCTCCCACTCACGCATCGTGGTCACATCCATCAGCGCGGTGGGATACGCGGCACCACAGTACTCGTTCTCCCGCGGTTGCTCGTTTAAGTCTCCGGCGACGATCATCGGCAGATCAGGTTCCCCTGCCGCGATTTCACTCATCCGCGATGAAAGCAGCCGCGCCGTGGCCCGCCGCAACGGCTCAGTGGCGGCGGCGCCACCACGTTTGCTCTTCCAGTGGTTGGCAAACACCACCAGGTCCGTCTCGGGAAGTCGGAGGCGCGCCTCCATGATCGGTCGCAGCGGCGGCACATCCCCCGACAGTGCCAAGAGCGCCCGCACCGAAACGATCGGGTAGCGACTGGCCACCGCAACGCCGGTAGCACTGTCCACTCCGCCCACAAAGGCGTGGTACTCAAGCGGCACGTCTACCGCGTGATCTGTGAGCAAGCGCCCCAGCAGCGCCTTGTTTTCAATCTCCGAAACGACCAATACGTCGGGGGCCGGGCTAATCTCGTGTAACACTGAACCGAGCGCTTGCAACCGTCGATCCACATCGCGCTCACTCCACCCCGCCTCCGGCAGAAATTCGTCGTACTCTGAGCCGTTTGCTCGACCGTCAAAGAGGTTTTCCAGGTTATAGGCCACCACCACCAGAGACTCATCATCGGGGACCACGATCCGGCATCCGGAGCACGCCGAAAGTACCGTGAATACGCCGGCGAGGATCGCAATTCCAGAAATTTTGAAGGCACGCACAGTAGTCTAATACCGGCGAACCAGGTGTCGTGCTTGGGGAGTTTGCTCAGCGGGTCAAAAAAGGGGGGAAACGGGCCCGACGGCGTTGTCGGGCCCGGTAATCAGAATCCTACTCCAGCTCGGAGCGGTGGGTGATCACCTTTGAAACGAGGCCGTAGGCCACCGCTTCCTCGGCGTTCATCCAGTAATCGCGGTCGGTATCTTTTTCCACCTGCTCGTACGGCTTGCCGGTCTCCTGCGAGATCAAGGTGTTGATGCGGGTACGCATCTTTTCGATCTCCCGTGCGTGGATCTCAATCTCAGTGGCCACACCGCGTACGCCGGACAGGGGCTGGTGAATCAGATAGTGGGAATTGGGAAACGCCAGGCGTTTGTCCTTATCTCCCGCCAGCAGGATCAGCGCTCCGGCACTGGCCACCAGACCGATCCCCACCAGGTACACTTCCGGCTTCACAAAGCGGATCGTATCAAAAATCGCGTATCCCGCGTCCGCGTCACCACCGGGTGAGTCGATAAAGACGCGAATCGGATCATCGCTTTCCTGCTCCAGAATCAGTAGCTGGCGCACTACCCGCTCGGCAAGCTCTTTGTTGATTTCACCGGAGATCAAGACCGTGCGGGTCTTGATCATCTTGTCGAGAAGGGGCGGCTGCTCGTTCTTCTTCTCCTGATCCTGCTCCTGATCATCTTCATGATCATTGCGCGGATGCTGGTTCTGATATTTCTTCTGTTGTTGGCTCATAATCATCTCCGTAGTTGCGTTTGAGGGCAGAATATACTATCAACAGAGGTGAACATGCAAAGTATCGACACCCATAGCGGCTTCGTGGTGCTCTTGGGCCGCCCCTCCGCCGGTAAATCCAGCCTCATTAACGCCATATGCGGCCATCATGTATCGATCATCTCCCCGGTACCCCAGACTACCCGCAACGTAATCCGCGGCATCGTCAGCGACCCGCGGGGACAGATCGTCTTTCTCGATACGCCAGGATTGCATCGATCGGAGAAGCAGATCAACCTCCGCCTCCGGGAAGTTGCGCTGCAGCACCTGGAGGATGCCGAGGCGGCGGTGTACCTGGTAGACGCCACCCGCCATCCCGGGGATGAAGAGCAGGACCTGGCCTCCGTGATCGCGGAGCACGATCTGCCGGTGGTGGTGGGTGTCACCAAGTGTGATCTTCCCTCCGCCGATACTTCCCGCACGCGCCGCTTCCTGCAGGAGGCGGGACTGGGGGGACTCACCACGGTAGAGCTGGCGGGTTTGCCGGAAGAGCTCGCAGCGTCCCGCCGGGGGGTTGATACACTGCTGGACGAGCTGTTCCCCCTCCTCCCGGAGGGCCCCGCCTGGTATCCGGAGGAGTTCTACACCGACCAGGAACCAGCGTTTCGCATTGCCGAGGTGATCCGGGAGCAGGCGATTAGCCGCGTCCGGCAGGAGCTCCCGCACGCGTTGTATGTGGAAATTGCCGATCTGGAACAGCGGGAACACACGCTCTGGGCCCGGGCGTTTATCCTGGTGGAACGGGACTCCCAGCAAGGAATCGTAGTGGGACAGAAAGGCAAAACAATCACTGCCATCCGCAAGGAATCTGAGAAAGTCCTGGCGGACCTGTTTCCCACGCCGGTACGGCTCTCCCTGCAGGTAAAGGTAAAGTCGCGCTGGCGCCACGACGAGGCGCTGCTAAAGCGCCTGATTCAGTAAAGCCCGCGGGACGGCACGCTGCCGGAGCCGCAGTTGCTCTCGGGAGCTTCCCGGTGCGCGCCGAGGCCCGACTCACCCAACTCACCGGTCTCACCCCACGGTAACCTGTTCCACGGTGCCGTTCTTCCGGCCCACCCAGATCTCCGTGTGTGCCCGGGTAAACAGTCCGCTATCCAAGACCCCGGGAATCGAGTTGTACTCTCCCTCCAGACGCGCGGCATCACACTCAGCGCCGTCGAAGTGCACATCGAGAATTAGGTTGCCGTTATCCGTTACCACCGGCCCCGCCTTGCGTTGGGCCATGCGTAGCTCCGGTCGTCCCCCCAGCTCCGCTATCGCCTGCCGGGCGGAAACCAGTGCCTCCGGAATCACCTCCACCGGGACCGGATACAACGAACCCAGCTGCTGCGAGAGCTTCGATTCGTCCACCACCACGTACAACATACGGGTGTTGTATTCCACGAGCTTCTCCAGCGTCAGCGCCCCGCCGCCACCCTTAATGAGATAGCCGGTGCGCGTGTCCACTTCATCGGCGCCATCGATCGCCACGTCCAACGTGCCGCCGATCTCAGGGTCGTTGAGCGTGCGCAGCGGAATCCCTAATCGTTGCGCCTCGATGGTGCTTTCAAAACTGGTGGCCACCGCCAGGATATCGGAGATCGCACCCTCGGACAGCAGCGCGCCAATGCGACGCACCGCATGAATCGCGGTACTTCCCGTACCCAGTCCCACCTTCATACCTGAGGCCACGACCCGATCGGTCACCGCCTCCGCCACCGCCCGTTTGATTTCAGTTGTATCCATGTTAAGTGTCCCCGTAGAGATCGAGAATCGCCAGCACCCGCTGCGCGCCGAGCGTCTTGAGAAACCCACCCAGGCGCGGCCCGCGCTCCTGTTCGATAAGAACGAAGTACAGCGTCTCAAACAGATCCTTCGGCTCCATTCCCACCGACCGCGCCACATCGTAGATCGCGTTCTGCACTTCCTTATCACTGAGTTCGCCGATGCCGCCGCGGAGCATCGTCCGCAGTTCGGCAACCGCCTGCAGCTCCTGCGGGGAGAGGTCGCGAGGCGTCGCTGCAGCCGGATCCACCACGTGGAAGCGAAAATCCTCCGGCGCAAACTCCTGCACCCAGTTCCAGGCGCCTCGGGCCCGCTGTCGTGCCCGACGCTGCAGATCCTCGTCCATCTCGGCGAAGCCCGGCATCTCCGCCAGGGCCGCATCCACGGATCCGTCATGAATCAGCAGCAGATTACACAGGTGGCGAAACGGGATCTGCGCCGGCAGCGAGGCCGGCGGGGCCTCCACCTGGGAGAGCTCATAGATACGGCGCTCCTTGGCGGCGCGCTTCTCGTTGACCTGCTCCTGTCCAAAGTAGATCCGTTCGCATTTGTCGTAGTCTTCGTAGATCTTGATCACATCCAGATCAAAGCTGATGGCAAACTCGCTATTGGGCCGCGTTCCGGCAAAGAGGTAGCGCACCACCTCCGGCTGATAGATCTCGAGTACATCCCGCAGGCTGATCACTTCCCCGGAGGAGCTGGACATCTTGCCGCCGCGGCCTTTGATACTGATGAAGTCGTACTGAAACGTCACCGGTGGTTCCCAGTTAAACACCTCCTGTACCACGTGCCGGGCGGTATCGAAGCTGCCGCCCTCGGAGTGATGATCCTTACCGGCCGGTTCAAAATCGACCTGCTCATAGGCCCAGCGCATGGGCCAGTCGATACGCCAGGGAAGCTTGGCGTAGCCGGTTTCCCGCAGATCGATCGTGTCCTCCTGCTGCGTCTCATCGCACCGGTAGGTCAGTCCCCAGGAGCCGTCCCACCCGATAATCGTGGTGGTGTCTTTGTTGGTAAATCTGCTAAAAACACTCACCGGCCACCACTCGTCGGGAAGCGGCGAGGTACGAAAGCGGTTGAGGATCTCCCGGATCTCCTCGCGCTTAGCCAGCGCCGTGCGAATACCCTCGGCATAGGTGGCGGCACGATACTGGGATGCCTGATAGATATATTCCGGCGTAATTCCTACTTCCGCCAGGCGCCCTTCCAGCTCCGCCTCGTTGGCCCGGGCAAAGCTCTCATGGGTACCGGCGGGGTCCGGTACGAGAGTGATCGGCCAGCGCAGGTAGGACTCAAACGTTTCGCGATCCTCCACGTTGCCCGGTACTTTTCGGAAGACATCGTAGTCGTCCCAAGAGTAGAGAAAGCGCGTATTTCGTCCCTTGTCGCGCAGCGCCCGCACCACCAGATCCACGGAGATGATCTCCCGAAAGTTGCCCACGTGCACGGTACCCGACGGCGTGATCCCGGAGGCGCAGGTGTAGCGCTCCTTGTCACCCTTTTCGCGTATGATTTTATCGGCGTTGATATCCGCCCAATGGCTGCTCATAGGGGCGCAGTATACGAGACCCGGTGGTAAATTTACAACGAGCCCCCGCCGATAGAGCTAATATGTGGAAGGCTCTCGTGATCGTGATGGTGTATACGGTGGTAATGTCGGTTCCAGCTGCGGCAAACGGGACACCCTCCCAGCAAGCGGCTGGTACCCGGGAGTCTCGGGACGCCACGGAAGCCGACGATCGTCCGGTACCGGCGCCCCCCGATTCACAG
>JAWOCO010000035.1:0-7231 GCA_046483765.1 Alkalispirochaeta sp.
CAGCCAATACAGGCGGAGGGATGGGCCACCGTGACCACGCCCTCGAGATCCGTCTCAAACACATCCTTCGGGCAGAACGCCGAGCAGATGCCGCACCGTTTACACCACGCCTGGTTGATCGTAATCTCTTTGATCGTTTTCATTCGGGGGACCTAGTTGTATTTAAACATGGCCCGTAGGAGAGCGCAACCGGTGGTTGCGTCCCAGCTGTGAGCAGCAGTGGTGCCATTCCTGCGTTCAGGGCTTGCGATGCCCATCTCAGGAGGTTAGACTTCGGTCAGCACATGAGTTCGATCCATCTGGTCCTTGGATCGTACAATAGTCAGGCCCTTGATCTCCTGGATACCGATAGAGATGCGCTCTACGAGTATTCCTATAAGCCGTTTCTGAAACTATTGTACAACCACGAGACCACCCCCTTTACCATGTATTACTCAGGACTGCTGATTGAATGGCTGGAAAAGCACCATTCAGAATTTGTGGATGTCCTGACGGAAATGGTAAAGCGGAAACAGGTGGAGTTGCTCGGGGGCGCCTACTTCGAACCGATGCTGCCGCTGGTGCCCAAAACCGATCGCATTGGACAGATCGAGCGGCTTACCACGCATATCCGCAAGTGTTTTGGCCGGCGCCCGCGGGGGGCGTGGGTACCGGAGAGCGTGTGGGATCAGCGGATCGCCGCCAACCTCAACGCCGGGGGGCTGGAGTACGCCTTTCTCCGAGACTCCTCGTTCCACTTCGGCACCGTGCCCGACGCCACGCGGGGCCACAGACCGGTTCTGACTGAGGATCAGGGCAAGACGCTGACCCTGCTCCCGGTGGCGTGGCAGCTCTCGGCGCGTCTGTTTCGCGCCGAACCGGAGGAGATCGTCGAGGAGCTGCGCAAGATCTCTGCCGCGGAGGAGAGTTCATCCGGTCCCCCGGTGGTGTCCCTGCTGTTTGACGGCAGTCGTCTGGGATACCACCCCGAGGAGGCTGAGGCCTCGATTGAGTGGTACGGGCGTTTTCTCGACGTGTTGGGTCTCCATCGGGACTGGATCAAGATCGATATCCCGAATCGGATCCTTCGGGCGCACCAGCCCCGGGAACGCACCTACGCACCGGTGAGCTCGCTGGCCAGCCTCATGGAGTGGATCGATCCTCTTGTTCCCGATTCCACCAAACCGGGATGCGATAACCCCTCGGAGCAGGTGTATGCCGATCATTGGCAGAGCTTTCGTTCAATTATGGAGCTCTACCCGGAGAGCGCCCGCCTCTATGCCCGGATGCAGCACACCCACGTCCTGGTGAATCAGGTGCGGGGTGACAAGTACCGCAAGATGACTGCCCGCGAGGAACTATGGCGTGGCCAAAGCCACTTCGCCTACTGGCACAACCGTACCGGCGGCATTTACCGTTCCAGTCTCCGGAAGGCAACTTACGCCGCCCTCATCGAGGCGGAGAAGACCACCCGGGAACGGGGAATCTTCATACCGGCGCTCTCGCGGGTAGACGTGGACCTCGATGGCGAGGAGGAGTTGCTCTTCCAGGGTAATGAGATCAACGCCTATGTGGATCGGCGTGGGGGCAGAATGTTTGAGTTGGACTACCTCCCGCGGAACTGGAACTATCTTGATACGTTTCAGCGCCGGCCGGAGCCGTTCCACGATGCCGCCACCGTGGCGGCCGGCTATGATCCGGTGCCGCGGTCCGCGTTTGTGGACCATCTGTTACAACCCGACCAGCAGTTCGCGGAGTTTTCCCGCGGTGAGTTGCGTTCGGTATGCGATTTAAGTGCGCTCGAATACGGAGTGGCGCAGCTCGACAAGGATCACAACACGATCGCCTTTCAGGGCAGTTGCCACGCGGCGGACGGACTGGTAGAGCTGGAGATTTCAAAGCTGTTTCGGTTTGGCAAAAGCCGGGTGGATGTGGAGTATCGCATCTCCAACTCCGGCATGGAGGCGATCACTGCGGTCTTCGCCTCAGAGATCAACCTCTCCTTTCACTCCCTGGAGGTTGGGGAGCTGCGACTGCACGTACGGCAGGGTCGCACCAAGAAGGAAGTGCCGCCGGACGCTCTCGAACTCGAGGCACTTTCGGATCTTCAGTTTCAGGATCTGCACAACAACACCGTGGTCACCATTAACCCCTCAGAGCGACCTGATCTGTGGTGTTTTCCGGTGGAGGCGGTGGGAATTCTCTGGGACCATCCGCACTGGTTCTATCAGTCGAACTGTGCAGTGCTGCGGTGGCCGATCGCGTTGGAGCCGGGCGACTCCCGGGAGTTTTCGGTGTCGCTGCGCATCGATAACGCCAAATAGCTCACGTCAATTGGTTACGCCACCGCTCAGGAGTCCGTCGATCCAGGGGCGGGTCTCGGTATACAGTTCCTCACTCTGGGACGCCACCAAAAACTGCATAAACGCCTGTTCCCGGGAATCCTCGAAGTACAGCGACTGGCCAAGATAGAACCGAATCCGGTGCTCGAGCTCATCGCTCATGGGCACCTCGAGGATCGTTTCCAGCAACTCCGCGGCGCGGCCGTAGTTTTCGTCGGCAAACTCACCGGCGATCACGCGGGAGAGCGTCTGGGCGACGCCGGTACCCTCACCGGAGCGCTCTCTGGGGAGTACCTGGGGCTGCGGATCGAAACGTTCCGGCTCCGGCGTGCGGGCCAGGAGTTCATCGATGGCGGCTTGCGTTGATGATGCCACCGGCCGGGCGGTACCGGCGCGCGGTACATCCGAGGTGGGTAGGCGGTCGCCGCTCTGAATTCCGGAGGTGATCCGCAGAATCGGGAGCGGGGCGCGACGCATCGAGGGGGGAGGTACCGAGATCTGGGTGGTGGGGCGGGAGGCCAACGGGATCTGGATCGGCTGTGCTAGTACGTTTTCTCCGGAGTTTACCGTTACCGATCCACGCTCGATGAGCGCTTGATCAAATACGCCGTAGTAGTAATCCACGCCGGGCACCGGATAATCGATGAAGCGCCGATTGGTGCTATCGATCTCCTCGAGCAGGGTGGCATCCGAGACCGAATCCAACGTATCGAAGGGCTCCGTGGTGCGGTAGACCACCAGGGTGCGTTCGTTGCGGGAGGGATCAAACACCAGGACAATCGTGGATTCCTGCGCCTGCGCGCGAATGTCGGTGATCTCCGCCGCCAGTTCTTCTTCCGTTGCCAGGCGCGTCACCTCCACCGGACGGAGCGTTTTATTGCGGAAGGGAACGAAGATCGGATACGTGCGGCCATCCGGCTCCGCTGCCAGTACGGCGTAGTAATACGAGCCTTCCTCGTCCGGAGTGTCCAGGTAGGTTTCTACCCCCGGTTCCAGTTCGGCCACGAGCTCCGCATCGTCGATCGACTCCGGCGTGATTTCCTGGGTATGACGGTATACACGATAGGTGCCATCCGAGAGGTCGGTAGAATCCCGCCACGTCAGACGAATCTGCGGATCACGGACCGCCACCCGCAGCCGCGACACGAAGGGCGCAAAAACTTCCTGATTCAACTCTTCCTCAGGATTCTCCTGAGCGCCGATCGTGAGGCCCAAAAATACGAGGATTCCCACCGTCAAAAGTGCACTACGTCGCATGCGATTCTCCCTGATCACACTAATCGGCACATTCCACCGTTGTCCATAGCGCGTACCTGAATTATGATCCTTATCTATGGATTTTACATGGGGCCTGTTTGTAGACCTGGGACTGGTATCGGTGGCGCTCCTGGTGGCGACGGCGATTCGGCATCGATTTCGTTTTTTTCAACGATACTTGATTCCCAACGCCCTGACGGCGGGATTTCTGCTGCTTCCCTTTTACAACTACGTTGGTCCCATGCTGGGGATCACCAGTGAACTCCTGGGGGAGCTGGTGTATCACCTGTTAAGTATTTCTTTTATTTCTATGACGCTGCGGGCCGGCAAGCCGCAAGCCACCGGTGGGGATGGACGCATCTTCGCCACGGCGGTGGCAACGCTGTGGCAGTTCGGCATCCAGGCGCTGGTGGGGTTGCTGTTCACCCTACTCATGATGGCCACCCTCATGCCCGATCTGTTTCCCGCCTTCGGGTTTCTCCTGCCGCTGGGATTTGTGCAAGGACCGGGACAGGCGTACACGATCGGTACCGGCTGGGCGCGGTTCGGATTTGAAGGGGGCGGCAGCATCGGCCTCACCTTTGCCGCCATGGGATTTGTCTTCGCCAGCTTTGGCGGGGTCTTTCTGATTAACTACGGGATTCGCAAGAAGTGGCTCACCGAGGAGTTTCTCAAGGGGCTTGATACCTCGGCGGTGAAGAGCGGCATCTTCCCCTCTCGGAAACGGCGGCCGGTGGCGGCGGAGATGTCCACCGAGAGTGAGGCGATCGATTCCTTCACCTTTCATATCGCCCTGGTGTTGTCGGTATACCTCTTGGCATACCTGCTCCTGCTGGGGATCACCACCGCCTTATCCACGCTGGGCCCGCTCTTTGCGGACCTCGCGGAGAATCTGTGGGGGATTAACTTCATCTTTTCCGCCCTCACGGGAATTCTGGTGCGCACCGTCATGCGCAAGACGGGGCTGGATTTTGCCGTGGACAGCAAGACGCTCACGCGAATCTCCGGATTTGCGGTGGACTTCATGGTGGCCGCCGCGGTGGGGGCGATCTCGATCGTGCTAGTGAGGGCCTACTTACTGCCGATTATCGCTCTTTCACTGATCGCCGGGACGTTGGCGCTCCTGCTGGTGCCGTGGTTCTGTTCACGGATCTTCACGGATCACCAGTTCCACCGAACGATGATGATCTTTGGCGTCTCCACCGGCACGCTGCCCACGGGCCTTGCCCTGCTGCGGGTGATCGACCCGGAGTTTGAAACTCCCGTGGCCAGTGATTATATGTACGCCTCGGGCATCACCTTTGTCTTTGCGATCCCCTTCATTCTGGCGATCAATCTGCCGGCCTACGCCGCCACCACCGGCAACATGATGTACTTTTGGGCGGGAATCGGTGTCTCGGTGGCGTACATCCTGTTCGTACTGGTGGCGTTTCTACTGATTGCTCGGGGACGGGCGTTTGCCTCGAAGCGGCACGTGTGGATGCATCCCGACGGAACCGACACCACGAAGAAGTGATGGTCCCCAAAGCGTCAGGAGTGCTCGTGGAACTCTTTAAAGGGATGGGGTAACAACTCCCCAAGAGTAACCGTTTCCTGAATGCCCTCCAGGGTGGCCAGGTGGATCGGAAGGTTCTGCGGGCAGAACTCCTGCAACACCTGGAGACACAGGGCGCATGGTACCGCCGGAGGATCATCATCGGTGACCAGCACCAGGTGGTCGATATTGACCGTGCCGTAGCGCGCCACCACTGCGAAGATCGCGTTGCGCTCGGCACATACGGTGGCCCCGTAACTGACGTTTTCTACGTTGCAGGCGCTAATCGTCTCACCGGTGTCACTGACCCGCACCGCGGCGCCCACCTGATAGTGGGAGTAGGGTGTGTAGGCGTGGGTGCGGGTCTCCACTGCGCGGGTGAAGCTCTGCTGCACGGTGGCATCATCGTGTGTGTTCATGGGATCTGAAAGTGTAGCGTGCGGGGGATGCCCCGTCAATGAAACTCAAAACGGTGTGGTCTTGTGCCGATGATGATACGAGGATTACAGGAATGAACTGGTACCAAGCGCTTTCCCGGTGGTGGCGTCGCTCGCAGTACGCCAAACCCACAGCCTATTTCCTCTTGCTCTTTATGCTCTCGGGGGTCTTCATTTGGGTGGTGGAGGTCCGGAACAATGGACAGTTTGCCACCATCGGTGATGGATTCTGGTGGTCGATTATTACCTTCAGTACCACCGGATATGGTGACAAGGTTCCCGTAACGTTTATCGGACGTCTGATCGCCGTGGTGACGATTCTGGTGGGAATTGGTGGCACCAGTCTGCTCTCCGGTGCCCTGGCGTCCTGGTTGGTTGACCGTAACACAAAAGCGAGGAGGGGGCTTATGGAGTATCGTAAGCTCAGTGACCATCTGGTTATCTGCGGATGGAAGAATGATATGAAGGATATTCTCCTGGATATTCTGCGCGTCTCCGGAGATCTAGCGGTGGACCAGTTGCTGGTCATTTCCAACGTAGATTCCGAGCGTGTGGAAGCGCTCAAGGAAGATCCGCAGCTCACGGGGCTCAAGTTTGTGCGGGGAGACTACTTTGCGGAAACCGCCCTGCGCCGCGCCAACGTGGAGACCGCCCGGAAGGTCCTGATTCTGGCGGACACTCTGGAGAGCCAGGCCGCCAGTGAAGTGGATTCCAAGACCGTCATGACCGTGCTTACCTTGAAAGCAATATCTCGGGACATCTATGTCACCGCCGAGGTTCTGGACAAGAAGTACGAGAGCTATCTTAAGCAGGCGATGTGTGACGAGATCCTCTTTAGTCGGGATTTCAGTCGGCAAATGATCGCCAGCACCAGTGCCACTAACGGCATGAGCCATATCATTTACGATCTGCTTACCCAGTCCGGAGGAACCTCCCGCCTGGCCACGGAACCGGTACCGCCGGAAACGGTGGACCAGACCTACGGAGACTTGAAGAAGTGGTTCGTCTCCCCGGAGCGCGTGCTGCTGGGGGTGCTGGAGAATACGGGAAGCCCCAACCGGATGAAAGTTGAGGCGCTGCGGGATGCGCAAAAGACCTCCGATGTGTCCCAGTTGATTACCAACCTCCAGAAAGTGAAAGGGCTGGAGGTGAATAAGCCGCTCTTCCTGCCCGGAGACGACCACCCGATTCAACGCTATACCCAGGCGATCGTACTGGAGCGGATCGTATGAGCGCGGCGAGTACCCATCGACAGGAAGTTCTGGCCAAGCTGCAGCAGATTCCCGTGTTCGAGGCGATCCGTGACAACGAGCAGTTTCTGCAGGAGCTGTTTGGAATCTGCCGCCTCAAGTCGTACCGCGCCGGAGAGCTCATCATTCGTGAGGGGGACCTGGGGGACGAGATGTACGTGGTCTATTCCGGGGCGGTGGAGATCAAGAAGCGGACGCGCGCCGGTGACGATTACACCGTTGTGATTCTCAAGGCGGAGTACAATGTGTTTTTCGGTGAGCTTGCGCTGATAGATGATGACAAGCGGTCGGCAACCGTTATTGCCACGGAGGACTCGGAGTTCCTGGTAATCACCAAAGAGGATTTTGTGCGTCTTGGTGATACGTATCCCTCTATCGGACTGCCGGTCACCCGGGCGATCGCCAAAATTCTGGCCTCCCGCCTGCGGAAGA
>JAWOCO010000061.1:0-3596 GCA_046483765.1 Alkalispirochaeta sp.
TCTCCGATTCCCACATCGATGCGTAAGCGCTGAAACGGAAACAGGATCTCCTGGCCACCCTGCGTGACGTAATCGAACTGGTCGGTGTTCTCGCCAAACTGCAGGGTATGGTGCGGAACATCCACGAATCCCAGCTCCAGCGAGGGCCGCACCGTGAGGGCTGGGGATGCCGCCGGCGAGTCCGCCGGTGAGTCCGCCGGCACATGCGCCGCTACCGCGACGATAAGGATGAGGAACGCCGGGACCAGCCGGCTGCGATAGGTATGGGGTCTGATCATGATTACGCCTCCAAAGTCACGTGAAATCCGCTGTGCCGACGTACGTTCAACACGGCACCACCATCAAAGATAAGGTACTGTCCCCGGATGCCGATGAGGGTGCTTTCCACCACGGGGGATTTCTGCAGATTCACCGATTTCACCTTCTCCGGCGCGTCCGGCAGCGGATAGATCAACTGCTGCGGGCTGAGCCGCGCCGGTTCAAAGATGTACTGCAGCAACTCCGTTCCGTCGGTGGTGGAGCCGATATGTTCACGAATCTTGGTAAGCTCCGCGGAAAGATCCACATCTTCCAGGAGCTGCCCCTTGAGCATCCGTTGCCAGGCGGTGCGATCGGTGTAGAGCTCCTTCAGCGCCACCTCGATCCGCCCCGCGAGCTGCCGGTAGGGAACCTCCGCGATCTGCACCGCCCAGGCAGCCCCCTGGTCCACCCACCGCGTGGGAATCTGCGTGAGGCGCGTTACCCCTACTTTGAGCGCGCTGGAGACCGCCAGGTACACCGCGTGGGGCTGGTTGTGGTGCGCCTCCTCCCACTGCGGATCGCGACCGCGGCCTAAGTGCGCCTCGCAGAGTTCCGGCTTTACGATGCACTCCGCCGCCTCCGGGGCGTCGCGGAAACAGGGGTAGCAGTAGCCTTCTCCAAAGAGTTTGTCCACACCGCGCCCGCAGCGGACGCAGGTAAACTCCCCGGTATGTTCTAAGCGAATCGGGCGACCGACCAGGCGGTTGAGCCCCACCTCAGTAACGTCGGCAGGGGCCTTGCCCGCGGCGGGACGGGGCTCCTCCAGGCGGAGCTGGTACTCGATATTGGCTGTGGGGAGAGCTACGGCGGAGGAGGAACTCCCGGGTGCCGGTTGGACATCAGCGCCGGCGCTCCCCGTTCCCACAGCCACCGGCATCTTTACGACGATTCCATGTGCGTGCATAGCCGACATCCTACCGCCGCTTGCCCCGGACGGTACAGCCCGCATACACTGCCGCGCATGTATCGCTTGCTTGCTACTGACATCGATGACACGATTCTCGCCCCCGACGGATCCCTTCCGGAGGCCAATCGCACCGCCCTACAGTTGCTCCACCGCCGGGGAATTGCGGTGGTGTTCAGTTCAGGCCGCGCCACCGCCAGTCTGCGGCGCGTGGCGCAGGGAATCGTGGAACCGGCGGATGACGAGTTTCTGATCTCCTTTAACGGCGCCCGGGTCACCTCGGTGCTGTCGGGTAACGTACTCTCGGAACAGCTCATCGATACCTCTATTATTCGTGACATCGCGTCCTACACCCGTGCGCATCGGCTGCTGATTCACGGATATGACGGTGACACCTTTCTGGCGGAGCACACCGCCCCGGGGCACCAGGAGCGATCGCGGCAGTATGCCGCCGACACCGGCATGGCGTGGCAGGCGGTACCGGAGCTGGGGGCAGCGCTGCCCAAGGGCAGTGCCAAGCTCCTGGTGATCGGGGATCACGAGGCCCTCGCGGAGCATCGACAGAAGCTGATCGAAATCGGCAAAGGTCGCCTGGACGTGACGTTCTCCAAGCCCACCTATTTGGAGGTGGTACCGGTGGGGATCAGTAAAGGGACCGCGCTGGCCACGTTGGCAGACCATCTGGGTATTCCCATCGCGGAAACGGTGGCCATCGGCGATAGCCTGAACGATATTGAAATGATCCGTGCCGCCGGCCTGGGCGTAGCGGTGGCCAACGCCCGGGACGAGCTCAAGGCGGCAGCCGACGTGGTATTGGAGCGGTCCGCTGAGGACGGCGCCATCCAAGAGCTTGCCGAACGGTTCTTTACCGAATAGGTTAGGTTTACCATGACAGATATTCGTCTAGCACTGGGGCACCGGCGAGGCCGGCTGGTGGTACTGCTCCGTCACACCCGCAGTCTCCTCCGACTACAAACGGCCGCCCCAGCCTCGCGCCAAGCTCGGCAGGACCGCTACCTGTGGTCCCGCCTGTTCACCCTTCACCGGAACGCACCGCGGTACGAGCTAATTGGAGTACGACGGTTGGATGCGGAGGCCCGCGCAGACAGGGGAGGCCCGGTGGAGACGCCGGGCAGGTCTTCCGCGGATGCCACGAATGCGGCAGATGCGGCGAAAGCCGCAGCAACATCCGCGGCAGGCCTCGCGCCCGCCGAAGTATCTCGGGATGCCGTGTGGGAGCTCCGCCTGCGCGGTCCCCGGGGAATCCGCCACCGGGTGGGCGATACCGTCTTGGTGCGCTGGTTCAACGATCCACAGCTGGTTGAAGCGGTGCTGAGTGAGCTCGGCTCCCTGGAGAGCCCCGCCGACCAACGCAAATACTTCATGGTAGGGCACTCCAGCGTCTTTCAGCCGGGACGGGTGCGTCGGCTGCCCCTGCGGCAGATCCTGGAGGAGGAACTGGAGCTGTATACCGCCGCGCCGGAACTGCAGCAGCGGGTGGCCATCACCGGAGACTCCCCGATCGACCAGCTCACCCCGACGGAAGCGGGGAACGGCCGCGGGGTCGACCTGCGCACCGTATTGCGGCGGGCGGCACCGGCGATAACTCCAGCAGAACTGATTCGTCACCAGAGGCGGAACACCGCCCGGGCGTATTCGGTGAGCCGTATCGTCCACCACCACCGCCACGATGAAATCGAAATCATCGTCAGCGCGGTGCAGACGCGCCTCAAGCAGGGCGAGGGCGCGATCGTCCCGGTGGAAGGGCGGGCCACCGCGTGGTTTCGCCGTCTGGCGGAGACCGGCCACTCAGGCCACTCAGACCAGACCGGCGCTGCGGCCGCTCCTTCCGTGTTCGTGCAGGCGTGGCGGCTGCGTCATCCCTGGCGGCTCGATGTGGTGGGCACGCGGCCGATGGTGATTATCGTTGCCGGAACCGGCATCGCCGGGGTCCTGGCATGGTTGCGGGATAATACGCCGAAGGGACCGGTATGGCTGATCTATGGCGTGCGAGACTGGGAGACCCGGGGGCTCTACCAGGAGGAACTGACCCGGCTGGTGAGCGAGGGACCACTGGTACGCCTCGATGTGGCCGCGTCGCGGAGCAGTGGCGCGAGTCCGTCCGCCGGCGCCGAGTTAGCAGCCGGCGCAGCCCCCGCCACGGCCCAGGACGCGCCGGCCGAGCTCCACCTTCACCACCGAATGCGGGTCAACCACGTGATCGAATCAGAGGGTGACACGCTCCGGGCGATGATCGCCGCCGGTGCGGGAATCTACATCTCCGGACCACGTCCCATGGGCGAGGCCGCGCGGCACGCCATTATGTGGGCGTTGGGTGAGGATGCCTCGCCGGATCTCCTCGAGCGCTGGGATGCTGAGGGGCGGCTCCAGG
>JAWOCO010000079.1:0-2915 GCA_046483765.1 Alkalispirochaeta sp.
CCTACCAGACCGGGGACACCTCGGTCTACGCCCTGCGCGGCGTAGACCGAGGTGTCCCCGGTCTGGTAGGTCTTGTGGACGTTTTCGACGGTAATCATGACTGTGTCTCCTTCTGGACCTCTCGCTGTGTCAGTCGCTGTGTTTCGCGTTGGGTTTCGCGCTGTGCCTTGAGCGCGTCAAAGAACTCATCCGCCACGTTCCGATCGGTGAGTACGATCGATCCCGGCTCGATGCCCAGGAGCCGGGCGATCGCCCACTCCATAAAATCAAACAGGCGGTGGTACTCGTCGCGAATCGTTCCGCCGCTGCTCCCACGTGCCGAGGCTGGGGCTGGCGCCGGGTCTGGGTCCGCCGCGGAGGCGGTCGCCGGCGTGGCCCCGCCTGTGGCCGTGCCGGTCGCCGGCGTTCCGGAGGGTGTGCTCCGGCTTTCATCCTCCAGGATCATGCGTGCCGCCTTATCGGAGAAGGTGGAGAAGCTGCGGATGATGTACTCGCCGCAGAGCTCCGGGTCATCCACCTGGAACTCGCCCCGGTGGACGCCCTCCCGGATCAGCTGCGCCAGGACCGGCGCCACTTGAGCGTTGGACGACTCGAACATCTGAACGCGCAAGAGCGTATTCTCCGGGCGATACATCGTGGTCAGGGCGGCCACCATGAGCTCGGGAGTTTGCGCCTTGAGCACCATACTTTCCTGGAAGTAGTGACTCAGCCGATCCGCGGCGGAGCGGGAGGTATCGCCGGCGATCGCGTTGATCCGCGCCAGAATCTGTTCGCTCATCTGCTCGATCAGCGCCTCCAGCAACTCCTGCTTGCCGCGGAAGTAGTGGTAAAACGTACCTTTGGCGATGCCGATTTCCTGGATGATGTCGTTAATCGTGCAGGTATCGTATCCCAAGGAGAAAAACAGTCTGTGCGCGGTGGCGATGATCTCTTCTCTTCGTTCCGCGTGCGCTTTTGGCATGGTAAGGCCTCGTGAATGGCTGTGTGATGTACCGACCGACTGCCGGTCGGTATCTGAGGAAGATATTAGACCGACCGTCGGTCGGTGTCAAGCGCAAAATAAAACCCCAGGCGATTTTCTCTCCCTGGGGTTCGGTGGACGATAGCGTCCCGCTCGGCGGATTCCGATTAGCAGCTACAGGTTCCGCCGCATCCGCAGCCACCGGCGGCTTCCGGGGCCTCATCACTGATGTCGGTGATGCGTACGTCGAAGTGCAGCGGAACTCCGGCGAGGGGATGGTTGCCGTCGAGGACGATCTCCGAGTCGGTGACCTCGGTGATGATCATAATCTTGCCACCCAGGTTCACCCGCAGGCCCGGTTCCGGTTCCCGTCCCAGAGGAAGGGCGTCTTTGGGCAGCCGGCGTACCTCGCCTTCGTCGCGAACGCCATATCCCTGTTCCGGGTCGATGACGAAACTCAGTTCCTCCCCCACGTTGGCTCCCTCCACCTGTTCATCCAGGCCGGGGACGACATCGCCATAGCCCTGGCGAAAGGTAAAGGGGCCGCTATAGTCACTGCTCCCCAGCAAGGTGCCGTCGGGAGCGGAGAAGGTATATTCGATCGTTATGAACTTGTCTTTTGTTACCACCATGATGGTTACCAAAATAATCAGATGAAACCGGAGGTGCAAGGGTTTCGTTTGACAATCCGGTGCCAATGGCGTAGAGATAATGGTATGAAGCGAAGAGTTTTGGTGACCGTTATCGGTATCCTCGTGGCTTCTCACGCGATGGCGCAGCTTGGCGAGCTCCCTGCGGGGTACCAGATCTACCGGAGTGCCGCGGCACAACTTGCCTTCCACTATCCCCAGGAGTGGTTTGTCGGCGACCAAGAGGGGTCACCGGTGGTGGTCAGCCGGGAGGCACTTACCGCCCAGTTGAGTCGGGACGAGCCGGATCTGCAGCCCGGGGACACGGTGCTCATGCTCGGGGTCTTGCCGACGATGTTTATGGCGATGATGGGTGTCCCCGTGGAAGATGTCGGCGATATCGTGGATGGTATGTTTGAGAATATGATCGCCCAATCGGGGGAAGTCCGTAACGGTGAGGCGGAGACCATGTCTTTCGGCGGACGTCGCGTGGGGTCTGTCGTGTTCGACGATGCCGAGGATAGCTTATCCGGTATGATTACGGTGGTGCATGAGCAAGAAGAGGTGATCGGCTTCGGTATGGCCATGGGCTTTCGCGAGGATCTGCTCCGTCGCCGGGAGCGAATATCTCGGATCGTCTCTTCCATGGAATTCATCGGGGATTTTTCTGAAATGTTGGGACAGTAGGGGCACACGATGAGCGATCATGCATATCTCGTACGACGGTGGCTGAGCTTCAGCATCTCCGGGCTGATCTTAATCGGCGCTGGGGTATCGGTAGTGGGAGAGGCAATTATTGCCAAAGGCGCCGGCGCCCCGTGGTTTCTGTTAGGTACTGCGGGTCTGGTGATTCTCAACGCCGGCGTTTCGGTGTTTGGCCAGGGAGTGGTCTACCGCGGTTTGCTGACGCGGGACGGGCGATAATAGCTCTTGGGAGCGGTCACGGCGGCTCCCTGCAGGGTCTTTACCACCGTGGCAACCGCCGTCTCGTAGTGGAGTCGTTGCGTTCGGCTGCGGCGGCACCGCTCAATTTCCACGCGAACGCGATGCGCCTTGCCGGGGCCCACCAGCGACAGGACCTGATCGCATTCCGGCGCGGATGCATAGATCAGTGCCATGGATAGATCCCGATCACTGGTTTTCATAAGACGATTCTGGCAATCAACTGCCGGCAGCACCCGCAACAGCTCCAGAATCTTCTGATACGGTTCAGCGGTTCTCATCCCCTAAAATGTAACAATCTCCGAGATGCTTGGATACGCAAAGGGCACTGCTTCCAGTTGTGCCACGGTGTTGCCGTTTTGCATCGCCACCTGCACCGGGGC
>JAWOCO010000212.1:0-5731 GCA_046483765.1 Alkalispirochaeta sp.
AGCGGTGCATCAGGAGATTCATGGTGCGCGCCGTCAGGGTGAGCAATCCGCACTCCCGCACCGCGGTGACGGTGGCGCTGCGCACCTCTTCGGTGAGGATCGAGAGTTCCCCCACCACATCGCCACGGTGGATCGTACCGCTCTGGACGATCTCCCCCGACGCATCACGCACGTCAAAACGCAGCCGTCCCGAGACCACCGCATACAGCTGATCTCCCGGTTCCCCCTGGCGCAGGAGCGTCTCACCGCGGGGCAGCGTGAACCACTGCAAATGCGGCGCAAGTTCGCCGAGAACGTTTTCGGAAAGGGACGAGAATAGCTCTACCCCGCGCAGAAACGCCACCACCTCCTCATGAGTTGGGCGGTACTGTTCACGCTCAAGCCCGGTGGCGCGACGGGTGATCAGCTCAGCCACACTCTTGAGTTCATGCGGATACTGCGCGAGGAGACTCACAAAGGCGCTCTTGTCGAGGGCATACCCGCGGGCATCCGTAACCGCCCGCACCGTAGCGCTGCGAGGATCATCGGTAAGCAGCGCCGCCTCTCCAACGATTTCCCCCGGGGTAATCTCACCCAACCGCAGGTCGCGCTCCTCGTCTACCGCCTCCAGCCGACCGGAAGACAGGAGGTACAGTGCATCCCCCTCCTCCCCCTGCTCCATCAAATGGGCGCCGGCGGCCACCTCGAACGGTCGCAATCGCTCCACCAGGTACTCCACGGTATCCGCAGGGAGATTGGAAAACAGCGGCACCTCTTGCAAAAACTCAACCAGATGACTTACCGGCCGCCCGCCGGATTCGCGATAAGACACATGTGGGGACTCACGATCGGACTCATACTCAGACTCGCGCATCCGGTGAGAATAACCTGTTTTGCCGGTATATGGGATGCACGCTTTTCACAGCCGCCATCTGTGATACGCTCAGAAGACGATGACGATCAAGATCGAAACAGAAATCCTGGAATCGCTGCTCACCATGGCGACCTTTGTGGAGGCGCGTGATGCGTATACCGGCGGTCACGCCTGGCGGGTGAGTCAGTACGGCCGACTACTGGCGCAGGAGATGAATCTCTCCCGGGACGACGTCTTTGTGGTGCAGGTGGGCGGTCTGGTGCATGACCTGGGCAAGGTAGGAGTCTCCGACACCGTACTCAACAAGGACGGGCCCCTCTCGGCACCGGAGTTTGAGCTGATGCACCAGCACCCGGAGTCCGGGGTGAACGCGCTGGGTGGTCACCCGCTCTTGCCGCTGGTGCGGGAGGCGATTCTCGAGCACCACGAACGCTACGACGGCGGCGGGTACCCCACCCAGGCGCCGGGCTCCTCGCTCACGGTGGTGGGCCGCATCCTGGGGGTAGCGGATGCCTTCGATGCGATGACCAGCACCCGCGCGTACCGAGCGGGCATGACCGCCGATCGGGCGATGGGCATTGTGGGTGAGGAGACGGGTAGGCAGTTCGACCCCCAGGTTGCCGACGCGCTGAAGAACCTGCATGGGAAGGGCAAGCTCCACCACGTCCTGGGCCACGCCGCTGAGGAACAACTCATGCTGAACTGCCCGGTATGTGGTCCGTCCATCGCCCCACCGGAGGATGCCCACGACGGCGACACCACCGTCTGTCCCAGCTGTCGCGGAATTTTCGCGATGCACCGCCAAAACGATACGTTCGAGTTAGAGTTGCAGGGAATGTCACCGACGCTCTACATGCCCCAACCGGACCACCGCGCCGTGCAGAGCCTGATCTCCGCGATGCCCTCCAAACGGATCAAGCCGCGGGACGTGACCTCGCGGTAAGCTGACGATGGCCTCCGACCACGGCCTTTCCGCTCAGCGGCTGTTTGTCGGTATGCGGCTTCCCACCGCCCCGCGGTCGCAGTTGGCGGAGCGGGCCCGGGAGCTCGCCGCGCAAAACCCCCGGGCCCTCCGGCTGATCCCCCCAGAGAACTACCACATCACGCTGTACTTCATCGGAGATCCGCGGCCCGTACCCGCCCACCTGATTCAGGAGGCGCTGGCGGAGAAGATACCGACGGTAGTTGCACGAACGCTACCGCTGACCACCACGATCGACCGCTGGGGAGCGTTTCCTTCGTGGAAGCGGCCGCGGGTGGTGTGGGCCGGCGTGCAGGACACGGGAGGTATCGCCGAGATCGCGGCGGAAGTAACGCGGGCGCTCACCGCCCTGGGGCTGGAGCCGCCGCGGCGCCGCTTTACGCCGCACATCACCGTGGGCTATATACGCCGCGAATACCTCGCGGCGGGACGCCGCGGCACGATCGCCGATACCGCCTTTGGAGCTCCGGTGGCGGTAGGTCTCCGTTCGGTGAGCCTGATCAATAGCACCCCAGGACCGGATGGTTCGACCTATGAAGATGTGAAGATATGGGGGGCATAGTTGTAGGTGGCGGGGGCGGCGGGGCGCGATCCTTCAGCGGGCGCTACGCGGAATGGTCGCGGAACACTAAGCTCAGGTCGATCGAGAGGTCCGGCAGGGCCGCGGGAGAGATCGCCTCGTCGGGGCCGTAGGCGCCGGTCCGGGCGTAGCTGCCGGACGCATCCAGGCGGTACACTTCCACCACGCCGGAGGACTCCACGATCCAGTACTCCCGCACGCCGTACTTCTGATACAGATCGAACTTGCGTTTGCGGTCGGCGATCACCGATCCCGGGGAGACGACCTCCACGCAAAGCTCCGGCGCGCCGGTGATCCCGTGCTCCGCGATCGTCTCCGTGCGACAGGTGACCGCCAAGTCCGGTTGGAGCACCGTGGGTTCCCGGTCGTCGGCTTCCTCTGAGAGTTTGAGATCAAAAGGAGCCACAAACACTTCGCAGTCCCGGTCCAGGAGATAGTTGGATATCTGCCGGTAAATCTCGCCGAGAAGCCGCTGGTGCCCGGTAGTGGGGGCGGGGCTCATGGCGTAGGCTACGCCGTCGACCAGCTCCCACCGCTCGCCCTCGGGCCACGAGAGATAGTCCTGGTAGGTGTAGCGCTCGTACTGCTGCGGTAGTGCCATACGGTAACGATAGCTCGCGGCGGGGGCGGCGTCAACGGTGAGTTGCGCGGCGCCCTCTGCCACGGCGCCCGGAGCGCGGCCCGGTCTGGGGCGACGGCGGAAACCAGGCGTCAGTACTACTCCCAGATCCGTGAGGCACCAAGGGCGCTCAACGCCTCATCGATGCTGACCACGGGAATATCTTCCAGGATGCTCTGAGCGGCGAGCATCCGATCGAAGGGATCACGGTGCATCCCGGGGAGTGTCCCCGCGCGAAGTGCGTGGCGTGAGGTCATTGCAAGCTCTCGGAACCCGTCCACACCGATGCGCGCCTCCCACTGCGGCACGATCGTGGCGCCGGAGGGAAGCTTTCCGATACGATGTTTCGTGGCGATCTCCCACGCCGACGCGGCACTCACCAAGACTGCGGTCTCAGGATCGCGAAGTAAGCCAAGCACGCGGGAACTCAGCCGATCCGGTTGGCCCCACCACCAAAGCAAGGCGTGGGTGTCCAACAGAACGGTCACCGTTCCCACGCGTCCAGCTCATCCGGTGGGAGCGGGTCGAAGAAAGAACCCGGCACGGTCTCCGAGTACCGGCCGGGAACCCGCTCCTCGGGAGCTTCCAGCGGCACTAGCCGCGCCCACGGTTTGCCCGCCTTGGCGACAATGATCTCCTCGCCGGCGTGCGCCCGGTCAACTAAGCGCGAGAACGTGGTCTTCGCTTCATGGATATTTATGGTGACCATACTCCGAATTTAGTCCGCTCATCGGACTAAGTCAACCAATTCGCAGCGCAGTGGCGGCGGCCACCGCAAACTCCCCCAGGGATCCATCCACTCGGTAATCGGCGATCTCATCCAGCGGCGTCTCCCCCCGGGTGACGATCACTAGTTTGGCGCCGTTGTTTCGGGCGACCATAGGAATGCTGGCGGCGGGCTGTACGGTCAGGGTTGAGCCCATGGCCAGCATGAGGTCGCAGCCGGAGAGCATCGCCTCCGCCCGTACCAGCTCGCCGCCACTGAGACTCTGACCGAACATGATCGTCGCCGGTTTGAGCAGCGCGCCGCAGTCGGGGCAGAGGGGGATATCCGCGGCGGTGAGGGCCGAAGTCGGGTGGGCCGCGGCGTCCGAACCGGGAGCGTCGGACTCTCCGGGGCTGGCCTGGCTGCCTGCCTGGCTGCCGGTGCCGCTGCCCCCGGCCGCGCCGCCCGCCACCTTCTCCGCCAGCGGATCCAGATACTCCCGCGCATCCCAGCGCCGTCCGCAGCCGGTGCACTCGATCTCCAGATTGGTGCCGTGCAAATTGACGATAAACTCCGGGGAGACGCCGCTCTTCTCGTGGAGGCCGTCGATGTTTTGCGTGATGACACCTTGCAGGCGGCCTTGGTCGGCGAGCGTTCGCACCAGGGTGTGGGCGGGGCCCGGAGTGGCAGCGCGCATCGCCGGCCAGACTGAGGCCTTGTGCGTCCAGTACTCGATGCGCTTGGCTTCGGAGGAGACGAACTCCTCGTAGTAGACGGGCTGGTAGCGCTCGTACTGTCCGCCACTTCCACGGTAGTCGGGGATACCGGAGTCGGTGGAGACCCCGGCGCCGGTGAAGACAACTACCCGCCGCGCCTGCTTCACAGCGGTTACGGTTTCCGTCATGGGATCACTCATCGTGTTGAATCCTCCTGCTGTGCGTCTCTACGGGGCCAATCTCCGGGGGCGGCTCCGCGGCGGCGCCCAGCTCGTACAGTTTGCGAGCGGTGGGAAGGATCCGGCGCTCAAAGGATCCGGCGGCATCGTTGAACCGGTCCGCCGCCTGGTTGAGGCCGGCGCCCACCTTATTCAGATGTTCCGCAAACGGCCCCAAGCGTTCCAGAAGTTCCCGCCCCGCCTGCGAGATCGCCTCGGCGTTTTCCGAGAGGCGAACTTGCATCCACCCATAGGCTACCACTCGCAGCAGCGCGAGAAAACTGGCGGGTGCGGTGACCACTACCTTGTTGGCCAGGGCGTACTCCAAGAGATCCGGGTCCACCCCGAAGGCGGCGGAGAGCCCGCTCTCATACGGCACGAGGAGGACCACGAAATCGGGGGCGCGGTCAAACTGCTTCCAGTACGCTTTACTGGAGAGCGACTGGATATGACCACGCAGGGCGGCGGCGTGGCGCTTGAGCGCCTGCCGCGCCAGGTCCGGGGAGGCGGCCTCGTGCGACTCCAGGTAGGCGTTCATGGGTGCCTTGGCATCCACCGGCATAATGCCCTGCGAGGGAAGGCGCACGATCAGGTCCGGCCGCCCGCGGCCCTCGCCGGTGGCGCCCTGCCCCGCGGCCGTTCCGCCGCCGCTCCCGCCGCTTCCCGCCGCGCGTCCGGTCTGCTCGCTGAAGTCCACGTGCTCGCTCATACCTGCTAACTCCACCAGGCGTCGCAGCTGCACCTCCCCCCACTTGCCGCGGACGTTGGGCGCCCGCAACGCCTGATCCAGGGAACTGGTGGCCTGCTGCAGGGAGCGATACTGCTGAGAGATCAACTGGATCTGCTACCAGTTGGTTCCCCCAGGAAGCTACGGGGCACGCCGAAAGCCGGATCAATGTCCGATACTACTCCCATTAGGGCGGTGATAAAGATCAGCAGGAACAGACCGTAAACAGCTGCAACCAGGCGGGCAGCCAGGGCGGGTTTCGGAGCGCCGCTCTTTTCTTTCCGGATCACCCTTCCGAGCGAAGCATAAATCCAGCCGGCAAATGCTGTT
>JAWOCO010000200.1:0-5002 GCA_046483765.1 Alkalispirochaeta sp.
TGGTGAGTACCTGCTCCCGATAGGACCCGGGCAGCATGAACGTCATACCGTCACCGCCGAAGAAGAATGGAAACTGCAGGGAGCCGGTGATATTGGCGATCGAAATCGTGCTAATCGCGCCGGCCACCGTGACATCCTTATAATGGCCCGCCTCAATCGCGCCGGTGCTGTTTACCACGTCCGTGGCCACCACGATCCAGTCCGCCGGGACCGGCTCGAAGCAGCCTCCCGCCAGCGCCGCGGCAAATCCCACGCAGGGCAGGGCATCATGATAGAACTCAGAGGTACTCATAGACACCCCAGAAGAAAGACCCCGCGCCTCCCAGCACGAACAGGTGCCATATCGCGTGGTGGTAGGGCATCTTGGTGAGCGAATAGAGGATCGTCCCCAGACTGTAGAACACGCCCCCGGTGAGGAGCAGCACGAAGAACGGCTGCGGCAACGAGGCCAGCACCACGTCCAGGCGTACCACCGCCACCCAGCCCATCGCCAAAAAGAACACCACCTGTGACGCCCGGAAGCGGTCCCAGAGAATCACTTTCAGCGTGATACCTATCGCCGCCAGCGCCCACACCGCCGCCAAGGTCCAGTGCGCCCAGGAGGTGCCGATTGCACCCATAATCGGGGTGTAGGTTCCGGCGATCAAGAGATAAATCGAGACGTGGTCACTGAGTCGGAAGAGCCGTTTCCAGGATGAACCGGGCGGGCTGAGATGGTACGCGGTGGAGGCCGAAAAGAGCACGATCATGGAGGTGCCGAAGACCACCAGGCTGAAGGTATTGGCGGCGCGCTCAGGGCGCACCAGCAGCGCCACCGTTCCCGCCACCGCGAGCACGGCTCCCACCATGTGGGTGATCCAGTTGGCCATCTCTTCCCGGGGCGAGTCCTGACTGTGGAGGGTAATGTGCTGTTCGAGCCAACTCATGGGTGCACGGTAGCAGAAGCGGGCGATCAGGACCAGCCGAATGCTGGGGGATGAAGCCTGGGGCGGGGGCTGGGGCGGCGGCCGGTACGCCGCGGCCCGTCAGCGGGGCCGGCCCGGACTGGTGGTCCGGCGTCCCGGTAGGGCGGTGGCCGCGGGGCGGTCCCGGACTGGTGGTCCGGCGTCCCGCCCTGCGGCACCATTAGTAGGCGACGATGTGGGTCCCTTCTTCTCCCTGCACCGCAGCGGCAAGGTTTTCTTCGTTGGTGATGATGACTCGGTTGCCGGGATCCGCCTGGACGAACTCGATCGCCGCCATCATCTTGGGTCCCATAGACCCGGCGGGGAAGTGTCCCTCCTGGTAGTAGTGGCGCGCCTGGGCCAGCGTAATCTTGCTCAGCGCCTCTTCGTTTGGCTTGCCGAAGTTGATCGTTACTTTAGGTACTCCAGTGATGATGATCAGCGTCCGCGCATGCACTGCGATCGCCAGTTTCATACTGGCCAGGTCCTTGTCGATCACGCAGTCTACGCCGGTGATCTCGCCGCTCTCGGCGTGCGACACGGGAATACCACCGCCGCCGCCCGTTATCAGGACGTACTGCTGTTGCAGGAGGTGGCGAATCGCCTCCTTCTCAACGATATCGATCGGATAGGGAGAGGCCACAAACCGACGCCACCCGCGACCGGCATCTTCCTTGAGGAGCCATCCCTTTTCCGTGATGAGCTGCTGCGCCTGTTCTTCGGTGTAAAAAGGACCGATCGGCTTGGTAGGATTTTCCATGGACGGGTCGTGACGATCCACAATGATTTGCGCCGGGATCGTCACCACGTTCCGCCAGATCCCCTGGGCGATCATCTCATTCTGCAGGCACTGCTCGATCATGTACCCCATGGAACCACAGGTCATGGCGTCGAGCATGCCCAGGGGAATTTCGGGAACCTCTTCTTTGGCCAATTCGTTTTGGAGCAGGAGATTGCCCACCTGCGGCCCGTTGCCGTGGGTCACTATGAAGTTATAGCCGTTCTTCACAAGCTCCACCACCGGCTTTACGGTGCGCCGGACGTTATCAAACTGCTCTTGGGCAGTTCCCCGTTGTCCCTTTGCAATGATTGCGTTGCCACCCAGTGCGATAACCGCCAGGCTATCGCTGCTTACCTTCTGCTGTTGCTGATTCATGATTGGCTTAGTGTATCACTCGCTGAATACCGGCGCCAGCAAATTTAGGGCGCCTCTGTGCGGCGCATTCCCTCACCGGGCGGCTGCGCGCCCGGCGGACCAGGGCTGCACCTCACCGGGCGGGTGCGCGCGCCGCTGCCGGTGCCCTACCACCGCACCACGGGTGATCCCCCTACCAGCGTTACCGAAAGAGATAGGCCGAACAGGCGTGATAGCAGCGGTGCGGTCATCGTGTCCCGGATCGAACCGTGCGCCAGGAGCGTTCCATCACGTACCAAGAGCAGCTTGTCGGCACATACCGCCGCAAACTCCGGGTCATGGGTGGTGAAGATTACCGTGGTGCCGTCTGTGGTGAGGGAGCGTACCAGATTGGCCAGCCGTCGTTTGTTGGAGAGGTCCAGGTGTGAGGTGGGTTCGTCCATGAGCAGGATTTGTGGCTGCTGGGTGAGGCTCCGGGCCAGCATGACCAGCTGCCGCTCACCACCACTGATCTCGGTGACCGGTGTGTGGATGTGCTCTTCCAGCCCCACCCGCGCCAGGGATGTACGGGCGATCTCGCGGTCGGCAGTGGAGGGGGCCGCCAAGGGCGAGAGGTATGGCGTACGCCCGAGGAGCACGTACTCCTCCACGGAATACTCGAAGGGAATGTGCTCTTCCTGGGGAAGCAGGGAAAGTGATTGGCCCATCTCGCGGCGACTCAGTTGACCCAGCGGCCGACCAAAGATGTGCACCTCGCCGTGAGTCGGGCGGAGCCAGCCCAGCAGCAGATTGAGCAGGGTGGTTTTCCCCACGCCATTGGGCCCGAGGATTGCGGTCACCGCCCGGGGGGTGACGGAGGTGGTGAGCCCCTGCAACACCGCGGCGGTGCTTCCGTCATAGCGGAACCACAGATCCCGCACGGCTACTGCCGGGTGCGCGCCGGCCTTCGCGGTGGGACCGGAGGCGTCAGTGGAGATCATGTCAGCGGCGCTGTCAGTGGTTCTGTCAGCGGTGGTTTGAGGGGCGCTGTCGGTGGTTCTGTCGGGGGCCCGCGGATTGGCCCACGGAGTCTTCGGTTTCATCGCTCAATCCGTACGTTGTTGGTCATCATCAGCGCCAGGAACGCCGTGGCCCCCACCAGTGAGGTTACGATGCCCAGGGGGATCTCGCCGGCGGTTACGGTGCGGGCGAAGGCGTCGGCGGGCACCACGAAGATCACTCCCAGAAGCGCGGCGGCGGGGAGCGCAACCCCCGCGTCGGCACCAAACAGTCGGCGAGCGGCGTGCGGTACGATCAGGCCCACCCAGCCGATAATGCCCGCCACCGAGATCACCGCCGCCACCGCAACCGTGGCGGATACCAGCAGGACCAGGCGCTCCCGGCTGGGGGTGGCTCCCAGGGAAAACGACACGCGGTCTTGCAGGGAGAGCACGTTCAGGCGCCACCTCCCGAGGAACAGAATTACCAACGCCCCCAGTACCACCGGAAGAATGGGAAGCAGGACGTCCCATCCCACGTTCCACAGCCCTCCCAGCATCCAGAAGGTGATGGTAGGCAGTTGTTCCAGGGGATCTGCGGCAAACTTCACCAGGCCCACTGCGGAGGAAAGGAGCGCCGACACGGCGATTCCCGACAACACGAGCCTGAGAATCCACCCGCCAAAACGAAGCCGCCGGGCGATCTGGTAGGCTGCGGTAAGCCCCACCAGCGCCCCGGCGGCGGCCCCCGCCTGAATCGCCCACGCTCCACCGGTGGTGAGCACGATCGTCAGCGCGGCGCCCAGTGCAGCCCCCTGGGCGACGCCCACGAGCCCCGGCTCCACCAGCGGATTCGCAAAGAGCATCTGCATCACCACCCCGGAGGCCGCCAGGGCGGCACCCAAGAGGACCGCGGCGATCGTCCGGGGCAGGCGCAGCTCCAGCAGCAGACGCAACGCCAGGGGATCGTCCAGAATGCGAGCGACCGGCAGGAAGCCCGGCTCCGGGTATCGTCCCAATAGCAGCGATGCCCCCACGACGATGGGCGTCGCCGCTGCCAGGAGCGCCACTCGTCGTCGCGTGCGTGCGGCAGTACTCAGTTGAGATCTCCCGTGAGGATCGGTTCGATGATCGCCTCGTACTCCGCAGTATCCATCCCGTACACCTGCCGATAGAACTCGCGAATCTGGGTGTCCATGGGGGCGCTATCGAAGAGGTCCGGATGGAGGGTCCGGGCGATCCACTGCAGGCCGAGAATCCAACGGGTGTCCGGCTGATCCCAACTGTAGAAGTCCATGGGGAAGGCGTGGAAGCGGTCTTCCTGAACCGCGAAGAGTTCCTGCCAGCGCGGCTCGGCGGCCAGGTTGTCACGGATCTCTTCCGCATCGCCGTCATACGAGACCAGCATGATCTCATCGGGATTCCAGGCGGCGATCTGTTCGAAGGAGACCGTTCCCCATCCGCTCTGCGCGGCGGACTTCCATACCGGTGTGCCGCCGGCGCGTTCCACCAACTCCGTCTGAATCCAGGAGGTGGGCGGGACCTGAAACGAGACGTCCCCGTCGCTGCGACGGTAGTACATGAGCAGGGTGGTGGGGCGGCGGCGTTCCGGAAGGAGCTGCGTCTGCGTCTCTACCTCCGCTACCTGGCGGCTGTACCACTGTGTAAGCTCCCGTGCCCGGGCGGGCTCGTTTAACACGGTGCCGAGCATGGTGATATCCCGCTGATACTGCTCAGGAGTTTCCAGCTCCACGTAAATCACCGGGATGCCGAGCGCCTCGACGCGCTGTCCCACCGCCTCCCGCATGAAGGTTTTCATGATCACCAGGTCCGGGTTCTCCGCCGCGATCTGTTCGGGACCGACGTTGGGGGCCAGCACCGATTTGTCTGCGTAGTCGGGGTCGATGGCGGGGAGGAAATTGCCGCGGCCCTGGCTGATGCGCCCG
>JAWOCO010000233.1:0-3955 GCA_046483765.1 Alkalispirochaeta sp.
CCTGCTCTCTACCCAGGCGAACACCGAGAGCGCGGAGTCTGCCGCGGCCCTGCGGGACGCCGGGTCTCGGGTGGGCGTAATTGCCCGCGTGTATGACCGGTTGCACGGGCTCAGCACCCTGGACGATGTCAGTATTGTGGCGGTGATTGGTGGTCTGGTGGATGAACTACGCTCCAGTCTGCTTCCTGACGATGTGGTAGTCGAGATAGAGGTGGCGGAGATAAACGTGGCCGCCCGCTTGGCGGTATCGCTGGGAATCATTGTGAATGAGCTCATTACCAATGCGGTGAAGTATGCGTTTCCCGCGGCCCGCGGGAAGATATCCGTCACGGCCCGCGGAACTGATAGGAGTGGAAATAGCGGAGGCGGAGATACGGCGAGTGGCCTGGATCTCGTGGTGACCGATTCAGGAGGTGGTTTTCCGGCAGATGTACTCTCCGGTGAACGGCTCGGGTACGGATTGACGATCGCCCAGGCGCTGGTGGCCCAACACGAGGGGACGATCGCCCTGCGCAATGCCGAGGGCGGTGTGGTGGAGATCCACATTCCTCTCTCGGCCGGGCCCCTCGCGGCTGGGCGATCAGCCCAGCGGTAACCCCCCTCGCGCCCCGGCGATCAGCCTAGCGGTAACCCCTGTTCCTCCCAGGCGGAGATTCCGCCGACGACGTTATAGATGTTGTCGTAGCCGAGGCTCTTGAGGACACTGGCTCCTAGGGTGGAACGGTCGCCCCCATAGCAGTGCATCGCCACCGGTCGATCCCGAGGGATTTCCTCGAGCCGCCGCGTCAGGTGTCCCACATGGATATGACGGGCTCCGGCGATGTGCCCTTCATCCCATTCGTCCTGGCCGCGGACATCGATAATCTCAAACTCGGAGGCGCGCTGATAGAGCTCCTGCGGGGCGATGTGCGGTAAGGTTGCCACCGGCCGACCGCTTTCCGCCCACGCGCTGATGTCCGGCAGGTAGCCGGAAATCGTATCGATGCCTACATGGATCAGGCCCCGCACCAGTCCGTCGATCCGCGATTCCGGGGCCACCAGGACGACGGGGCGATCGGGGTCTAACGTCCATCCCGCCCAGTTGGCAAAGCCCTCATCCGCCTGGATGTTGAGCGCTCCCGGGACGTGGCCGGCGGTGTATTCTCCCTTGGGCCGGGCATCCACGATCTGAGCTCCCTCGCGCTGCAATGCTTCAACCGTTTCCGGGCCGAGGCGCTCCGGTTTGGGAAGCGAGCCCAGGATCGGGGGCCCCTGCCGGTTTTGCACCTTCATGCGCCCGAAGTAGGTGGGCGGTTCCGGCTGTCCTTCGAGGATCTGCTGCACGAAGTTGTCCTCGGTGGGCGCGCGGAACGCCCAACTGGTGGCGCCTTCATAACCGAGCGTGGTGGAGGGCACCGCCCCCAGCGACTTGCCGCACGCCGATCCCGCGCCATGGCCGGGCCAGATGGAGAGGTACTGCGGAAGCTCTTTGATCTGTCTTAGGGACTGGTACAACTGCCGCGCCCCCGCCTCCTGCGTGCCGGCGATACTGGCAGCCTTTTCCAACAGGTCCGGTCGGCCCACATCGCCCACGAAAACAAAGTCTCCGGTGAGGGCCATCGTGGGCGCATCGCCGGCGGGAGTGTCGGTGACGATAAACGTCACGTGCTCCGGGGTGTGCCCCGGGGTGTGCACTACGTCGATTGCTACCTTGCCGATCATCAGGCGGTCCCCGTGGTGCAGTCCCTCGTGGGCGAAGGCGTATTGCCAGTCGTCACCGCCCTCGTCGGAGAGCAGGAGGCGCGCGCCGGCGGCGTGCGCCAGCTCCCGGGCGCCGCTGAGGTAGTCGGCGTGAATATGCGTCTCCGTGACGTGGGTAATCGTGAGGCCCTGGTGCCGGGCGACGGCGAAGTAGCGGTCCACATCTCGCAGAGGGTCTACTACCAGCGCCTCGCCGGTCTGCTGGCATCCCACGATGTAGCCGGCCTGCGCCAGATCCTCGTCGTATATGCGCTCGAAATACATTATTGCTCCTCCCCCGTCGTCAGTTCGTCGTTCCAGTCCAACAGGCCGGTTTCCAGGTGCCCCACCTGGGCGAACCCCATTTGATCCATCATCTGAATCGCCGATGCGGACCGGCTCCCACTCCGACAGTACAACGCGTATGGCTGATCTCTGTCGAGCTGCTCAATGGTGGTGACAAACTCGGGACTGGAGATGTCGATATTCCGAGAGCCGGGAATGTGCCCCATCTGATACTCCATGGGAGTACGAACATCCAGCACGATAGCCTTCTCGGCGACCTCGCGAAACTCCTCAGGCGACATATTCTGATTCATGCAATTCCTCCTTGCAGTACTTCGGTGACAACGATAACGACCCCGGCGACCAGTACAAACCACCCGAACAGGGGTTTTACCTTGGCCTCGGAGATGTGCGTGGATAGTAGGGTACCTGCTACGATTCCCGCCACGGCGAAGGTGGTGAACAGGCTGAGAAAGATCCAGTCGATGCTTTGCCCGGCACTCAGGTCCCCGGCGAAGCCGACTACAGATTTTAAGGTGATAATGATCAGGGAGGTTCCCACCGCCTGCCGCATGGTCATTCCGGCCGCCAGGACCAGGACCGGCACGATGAGAAATCCGCCGCCCGCGCCCACCAGACCGGTGAGTACACCCACGGTGAGTCCCTCGGCAGCGATCAGAACAGTTCGGCGGGAGCCGTGGCTCAGAGGCGCGGTGGCGGAGGCGTGCCTGCCGCGAATCATGCCAATCGACGCCCACGCCATGAGCACGCCAAAGAGCAGCATAATCAGGGTGTCTCTTCCCACCACGAAGGTTCCCACCGCAAACACGTCCGCCGGAATCGCCGGGACGAGAAAACGTCGGGTGGCGTACACCGCGATTACACTGGGAATCGCAAACACCGTGGCGGTGGCGATATTCACTTCCCCTCGACGGATGTAGGCGACGGCGCCGACGATGCTGGTGACTCCCACTACCAGCAGGGAGTAGGCGGTGGCCAGAACGGGGGGAACGCCCACCACGTACACCAGGATCGGCACCGTAAGGATCGAGCCTCCGGCTCCAAACACTCCGAGTGATGTTCCCACTACTACCGCCAACACATACCCGACCACAATAGTCATGTTAGTATATATACAAATATATATACTTAGTGTCAACTTCCGGAAAGGGCTCCGAATTGAATGAGTTGTTCAATGTGCTCCACCGCGGTCTGTCGGGCGTCCCGGTACTCAATTCCCAGGACTTCCTGGCTGCGGCGAGTATCAAGGGCAAAGGGAAATCCCACGTTGGTACGAACGTACCGTCGGGTGATGCCCACCGCCGGGCCGATGAGCCACAGAAACCACTTGGGCAGGCGTCCCTTGGGGAACGGGTGCTCCGATCCGAAGCGGTCCCGTAACACCTGGGCGATTTCCGGGAACGACGCCACCCGTTCCGATACGATGAATCGCCCCGTGGCTTCCCGGCGCTCGGCGGCTCGAAGATGAGCGAGGGCTACATCGCGTACATCAACAAACCCTAGGTAGATCTCCGGCGCCCCTTGCTTGAACGTCCCGTCACCGAGCTGCCGCATAATCGACACGGAAGCGCCATCCATCCGCTTGGACAGGGATGGCCCGATAATGAACGCGGGATTGATCGTCACCAGCGTCCAGCGGTCCTGGTTGTCGGCGATCTCCCAGGCGGCCTGCTCCGCCAGCATCTTAGAGTAGGAGTACGGTTCATGATCGGTGCTACTGGTGTGGTTCCACCTCGTCTCATCTACCACGCGTTCCGGGTACTCGCCGGCATCCCGGGCATCCCCCATGATCGCCGCTACGCTGGAGGTGAGCACCACCCGGCGCACCGTATCCGACTGTTCCACCGCAGCTAACACGTTACGGGTACCGTCCACCGCCGGCTGGATCAGCTGAGATTCCGGATCGGTGATATTGTCCCGGGCGAACGGC
>JAWOCO010000284.1:0-12928 GCA_046483765.1 Alkalispirochaeta sp.
GCCAGATCGGGTACATGGTTGCCGCGATCGGCCTGGCCCCGGCGATCGGCCTGGCACCGGTAGTCATGGCGGACCCGGCGGTCATGGTGGACGCGGCGGTCATGGCGGACGCGGCGGTCATGGCGAACCCGGCGCTCCCGGCGGCGGCGATGGGAACCGCCATAACCGCGGGACTCTTTCATCTCTTGACGCATACGTTTTACAAAGCGCTGCTGATCATGGTAGCCGCCTACGCCGCCGTGTGTGCCGGAGGAAACGAAGACCTCACCACCATGGGTGGGTTGCGCCTGCGGAAGCCGCTGCTCCTCCTCTTCGGCCTGATCGGAGCTGCCGCCATCTCCGGCGTACCCTTCACCAGTGGCTATGCCAGTAAGTATCTCCTTAAGGACGTGGTCGCTGCCGAACCGGGAATCGCCGTGCTTTTGGAAATCGCCTCGGTGGGAACGGGGCTCTCCTTTATCAAGTTTATCTATCTCATCTTCTGGGCGCCCGCAGCCGATCGCCCTGCAGCCGGCGGGCCCGCAGCCGGAACTCCCGCAGCCGGAACTCCCGCAGCCGCACGCCCCGCAGCCGGATCTCCCACCGAAACGGAGGTACCTCGGGAACCTCCCCACGCCGCCCTGGTTCCCCTGGCAATCGTGGCCGCAGCCACCGTACTCATGGGCGCCATACCGGGACGCATTCCCGGCATACCGCAGACGACGTTCTTCACCTGGGAGGCGGTGCGTTCCGCGTTGCGACCCTTAGTGGGTTCGGTGATACTGTGGGTAGTTCTCAAACGCCGACTGACCACGCCCCGCGCCACCCGGGAACGAGCCTCCCAGCGTCTGCCACGCCGACCCGTCGCGCACCTGCACCTCCACCGCCATCTCCAGGATCAGGATCCCCGCGTCCAGCTCTACGTAGCGCTGGTCGCATTGCTGGGAGTTGTGGCACTGCTGGTGCTCCCGTAGTCGAGCTACCGACCGAGCAGAATCTCCAGCAGCTCCGTTTCACTTTCCGCTTCCAGGATACGCTTCCTCAGTTTTCGGTTCTTCAACAGCCGCCCGATCTCACTCAAAAAACGGATGTGCGGACCTACCTGGTCCGGCGGAGAAAGGGTCATCACAAAGATCCGGCTCGGGGTTCCGTCGACACTATCCAGACTGATCGGCGCACTGGTTACGCACACCGCCGCGATCATCTCCGTGACGGCAGCAGTCTTTGCGTGGGGTATCGCGATTCCGTGCTGCATGCCAAAGGACGCCTTGTCCTCGTTGGCGTCGACATCCTGCCGGGCCAGCCTGCGGTCGGTGAGCTTTCCCGTCTGCGCGAGCAGGTCGAGCAGGAACTCGACAACCTCATCACGAGTCGTAGCAGGTACGCGAACCGCAACCAAGGATTCGTTCAAATCTCCAAAGAGCATGCGTTAGTATTATCTCGCTTTGCGCTGCGGTCAACAGTTCCTGCGGTCAACAGTTCAACGGTCAACCGTCCACTCCTCAACCTTGGCTTGCACCGTAACCGGCGTGCAGATTATCGCCGCTGCGTGCCCGGCGCACAGCGACGAGAGGGAGTAAGCGATTCTGGCGCAACCGCCACAGCGCTGGTATGCTCCCGGCATGAACGATGCTCTGGCCGTGGTAATCTGGTGGATCAAGCGCGATCTGCGCGTCAGCGACAACGAAGCACTCCGCCGCGCCGCGGATGACGCCACGCGCCGAGGGGTGTCACTGCTTCCCCTGTTCGTCTGGGATGAGGCGCTGGTTGCCGCCCCCGACACCTCGACGCACCACCTCCGCGCCATCGATTCCGCCCTTCACCATCTCAATATCGAACTGACGTTCCGCGGTGCTCCCGTGCTTGTTACTACCGGGCGCCTCCCGGATCGAGTGGGCGACCTGGGCGCCATCCTCGGCACAGCGATCCACCCCGTGGCGATCTGGGCGCATGAGGAGACCAGCCTGGATGCCGGCTTCCGGCGGGATGAGGCGGTCCGCTCGTGGGCCGCCGCCGCGGGCGTTGCGTTCCACGAGGTACCGCGAAACGGCGTCGTGCGGCGGCTGGGCTCTCGGGACCGGCGGATCGCCATCGTGGAGCGGCGCCTCAAAAGCCCGCCCCTGGCACCTCCCGAAGCGCTTCCCATGGTGGAGGAGCTCCGCCGCCGGGTAGCGGCGACTCCCTGGATCGACTATCGCACCTTCGGTGGCCCCACCCCCACTCACGGTCTGGGGCCTACGCACACCCCGCCCCCTAGCGACACCCTGTTTGACGAGCTCCCGGGAGCGGAGGTGTTCCGCGTGGGTGGCCGGGCACTGCAGCGGGTGGACGAGGCCGCCGCCGCTACCGTCCTCTCCAGCTTCCTCGCACACCGGGGCCACGCCTACTCCGGAGGCATGTCCAGTCCCGTCACCGCACCGGCGGCGGCCTCGCGCCTCTCGGTACACTTGGCCTGGGGCACGATCTCGCTGAGACAGGTGTTCTGGGAGCTCTCCCGGAGAATGGCAGAACTCAAAGGCTTGGACAGCCGTGTCACCGTGGGCCAGGACGCCGGCGGCACACCGATCACCGCCGGGCGGTGGCGCAAGAGCCTGCGCGCCATGGAGAGCCGGCTCTACTGGCACGATCACTTCATTCAGCGCCTGGAGGACGAACCGGAAACGGAGTTCTATCCGATCAATCGCGCCTTTTGTGAACTGGAAACCAACGGCTTTCTCCCCAGTCCCGCCGAGGAATACCAACGTCGGCTTCAGGCGTGGCTCACCGGCACCACCGGCTATCCCCTGGTGGATGCGGCGATTCGCGGACTGCGCACCAGCGGGTACCTGCCGTTTCGCATGCGGGCGATGATCGTCTCCTTTGCGGTTCACGTCCTGCGCCTGTGGTGGCGGGATATCCTGTATCCCATGGCGCAGTGGATGGCCGACTACGTCCCCGGCATCCACCTGAGCCAGCTTCAGATGCAAGCCGCCCTCACCGGCATCAACACGATCCGGGTATACAATCCTACCAAGCAGCTTACCGACCACGACCGGGACGCACGCTTCGTCCGCGCCCTGGTGTCGGAGCTCCGCCACCGGGACCCCGCCGAAATACGGGCGCTCCCGGACCTGTTGCTCCCGCCCTATCCACCGCCGGTGGTGGACTACAAAACGGAGTCCACCATCGCCAAGCGCTACCTCTACGCCATCAAAACCAGTACCGCCGGCCGCTCCGCCGCCCAGGTCGTCCTCGACCGTCATGGATCGCGGAAGCGCGGCGGGAGCGGGTAAAAAGTCGACAAAACTGCTATGAAGTTTTTGTTGCACGCGCGTGCAAGCCATGCTATCGTTTCTACATGGCTTATGCACTCGCGTGCATAGTTGAATGTTGTCGCGTATGAGGGGGCGGAAAAGTGAGTGATGTCGCTATCCGTAGCGCCGCGATTTCTCACGATTTTGGACCGGTGCGGGTACTGTTCGACGTCGATATCGCCTTCGAACGAGCAGAGGTTCATGCGGTAATTGGTGAGAATGGCGCCGGCAAGTCGACCTTAATGAAGATCCTCGCCGGGTATCTGACCCCGTCGGAGGGGACGATCCTGGTAGACGAGAAGCCGGTGCACTTGAAGAGTGGCAACGACGGCGAGGACCTGGGCGTGGTTCTGATCCACCAGGAGTTCAATCTCGTACCCCATCTTACGGTTGCCGAGAATATCTTCCTGGGCAAAGAGGAGCTGAAGGGCCCCTTTCTTAACAAGCAGCGCATGAACGAGCAGAGCCGAGAGGTTCTGCGTCGGCTCCACACCGATATCGCTCCAGATCGACCACTCTACACACTCTCCATGGCGCAATGGCAGATGGTGGAGATTGCGAAAGCCCTCTCCCGCCAGGCCCACATCCTGATCATGGATGAACCCACGGCGGTCCTGACTCCTAACGAGACGGAGATTCTCTTCGAGCAGATACGGAACCTACAGCGCTCAGGGGTTACCGTCCTGTATATCTCGCATAAGCTCGATGAAGTTAAACAGATCTCCGACCGCGTCACCGTCCTCCGGGATGGGCAGCTGATCGAAACCCGCGCAACACAAGACACATCAGAGCAGATGATGGCCAATCTCATGGTGGGACGGAAAATAGAGGATATGTATCCCCCGAAAGCGCTATCCACTGATACATCTCCGGTGCTATCCGTCCGTGGCCTGAGTGTTCCGGGGTGGGCTGAAGATGTCTCCTTTGATCTGCACCGGGGTGAGATTCTTGGTTTTGCCGGGCTGGTGGGCGCGGGCCGAACGGAAATCATGGAAGCGATCATTAGCGTCCGAGATCGCTCTGGTGGTGAAATCTGGGTAAACGGAACGAAGCAGAACATTCGCTCGTACCAGGACGCTGCCAAATTGGGGATTGTATACCTCAGTGAAGATCGCAAGGGGAAAGGGGTCATTACATCCTTCGGCTCGGTCCCAAATCTTACCCTCATGTCCTTGAGACAGTTTTGCCATCCCTTGCTGGACGAGCGACTTGAGCAGAAGACGTTTACCGAAGAAGCGCGGCGGTTCGAGATTAAGTACAACGACCCGTATGCTGCGGTAGCAACACTAAGTGGCGGAAACCAGCAGAAGCTCGCCCTCGCCAAGATTATGCAGATCCAGCCCCACATCATCATTCTTGACGAACCCACCCGCGGGATAGATATCGGCACCAAACGGGAGATCTACTTCCTGATATCCCGCCTCGCCGAGGCGGGAAACGCCTGCATCATGATCTCCTCAGAGCTCCCGGAGGTGATCGGCGTGGCTCACCGCGTCGTAGTGATGCGGTCCGGAACGGTCACTGGAATACTCAACCACGATGAGCTTACTGAACGGGAAATCGTCCACTATGCCACCGGCGTAAAACAGAAAGGAGACACTCACCGTGACACACAGCGGTAACGTTATGAAATCGGTCATTCCCACCCTGGGCCGGATCGTCCGCGCTCGGGCGGCGGGTCCCCTCCTCGGGTTGATTGCGTTGGCCATCTTGGGCGCGGTGCTCAACCCGCGCTTCGCCTCACCCCAGAACATTCTCAACGTCCTTACCCGCAGTTCGTTTATCGGCATCATCGCGATTGGTACTACCTTCGTGATTACTGCCGGAGGATTGGACTTGTCGGTGGGATCGATGGCGGCGTTTCTCTCGGGCATCATGATCATCATCATGAACCAGGCCCTCACCGCCTTCGATTCGATGCTGATCGTAATCCTGGCAGGCATGGCATCCGCGGTGGTAATCGGAATTGCCGCGGGCTTGCTCAACGGCATTACGGTGACCAAGGGCGGGATCGAACCGTTCATCGTTACCCTGGGAACGATGGGGATCTTTCGCTCCTTGGTGGTCTACTTGGCCGACGGCGGCACGATATCCCTGGATCTATCGCTTCGGTCGGCGTATCGCTCAGTCTACTATGGTCAGTTTCTCGCCATACCGATTCCCGTATGGGTGCTGGCCGTCTCGGCGATCGTGGGCGCCGTAGTCCTCCACAAGACCAGGTTTGGCAGGTACTGCGCGGCGATCGGATCAAACGAGAACGTGGCGCGGTACTCGGCAATTAACGTCACCCGGATCAAGCTCATCACCTATGCGTTGCAAGGTCTGATGGTGGCGATTGCAACCCTCATCTACGTACCGCGTCTCGGATCCGCCTCCGGAACTACCGGTCTCCTATGGGAACTGGAGGCGATCGCCGCGGTCATAATCGGCGGTACGTTGCTAAAAGGCGGGGTCGGTCGCATCGGCGGCACGATTATCGGGGCGATCATGCTCAGCACTATCGGCAATATTCTCAACCTCACCGGCGCCATTAGTTCCTACCTCAACGGAGCGGTGCAAGGGGCGTTGATCATCATCGCGGTGCTATTGCAGCGCGGAAACACGTCCGGGTTCTCCGGCCACGCCAAATAGGGCAAGGAGGTGAGTGTCATGAAGATATGAGTGATGAAGGTCTGCTTCCCAAACGTACAACCCAAATTCAAAGGAGTTCAATATGCGAAAATTATGGTTGCTGTTGGCAGTTGTTGCCGTAGCGTTCATGGCATGTGCCGAGTCCGGCACCGAAGAGGTCGCTGAGGAAGCGTCTCAGTCCGAATCCAGCGACGCGGAACCGCTGGTTGTGGGAGTCTCAATACCGGCGGCTACCCACGGATGGACCGGTGGCGTGAACTATCACGCGCAGCGTACCGTTGACATTCTCAGCGAGAAGTATTCCAACGTCGAGTTTCAGCTGGTCACGGCAGGCGACGCCGGAGAACAGGCAAACGACTTGGAAGACCTGGTTCAGATCCACCAGATCGATGCCTTGGTAATCCTACCGTTTGAGTCCGATCCCCTGACCGATCCGGTTCGGGCGGTGAAAGACCAAGGCCCCTTTATTACCGTGGTCGACCGGGGTCTCACGGACGAGGGAATCGATGATCTCTACGTGGCAGGAAACAACCCGGAACTGGGTCGCGTCTCAGCGGAGTACATCATTGAACAACTGGATGGATCGGGAGACATCGTGGTCCTGCGAGGAATTCCCACGGTAATCGATGACCAGCGTTTCGATGCCTTCATGGAAGAGATCGAGGATACTGACATTGAAGTCCTGGACTGGGAGTATGCGAACTGGAATCGTGACGATGGATACGAAGTCATGCAGGACTTCCTGTCTCGGTTTGACTCCATCGATGCGGTCTGGGCCCAAGACGACGATATCGCGGTGGGTGTGATCTCAGCACTGGAGGAAGTAGACCGACAGGACGAGATGTTTGTCGTGGGCGGTGCCGGAATGAAAGAGATGATTGCCCGCGTCATGGAAGGGGACGACTTGGTTCCCGTAGACGTCCTGTATCCGCCGGCGATGATATCTACTGCGATCGAGCTGACCGTTTCCGGCTTGGTCAATAACGCGCCAATAGAAGGCGAGTACATTCTTGGAGCACCTCTGGTTACCCAGGAGAACGCCGAGCAGTACTATTTTCCGGATTCACCCTTCTAAGCGGATACGGATTCGAAGAATTGACCCGACCGTGGAGCCGCTTGCATGGATCCACGGTCTCGTCTATACAGCGATAAGGAGCATACAATGGGACGACCTGTCACACTTTTCACCGGTCAATGGGCTGACCTGCCGATCAAAGAACTCGCGCCCTTAGCCAAGAAGATGGGCTACGACGGCTTGGAGCTCGCCTGCTGGGGCGACCATTTCGAAATCGACAAGGCGCTGGAGAGCGACCGGTATATCAATGAACGGAAGCAGATTCTCGAGGAGAACGGCTTAGAGGTGTATTGTATTGGCAACCATCTGGGGGGCCAGGCGGTATGCGATCTGATCGACGAGCGCCATAAGGCCACCTTGCCCCCATACGTATGGGGTGACGGTGATCCCGAGGGTGTTCGTCGGCGAGCCGGCGAGTTCATGCAGAATACGGCCCGCGCTGCTGCACAGCTGGGAGTGAAGGTGGTATCCGGTTTCACCGGTAGCAGCATCTGGGGCAAGTTCTATTTCTTTCCCCCTACCCCCGAAACCGTTGTGGAGGAGGGATTCAAGGACTTCGCCGACAGATGGAACCCCATTCTTGACGTGTTCGATGAAGTTGGTGTGAAGTTCGGCCTTGAAGTACATCCCTCGGAAATTGCCTACGATATCTACTCCGCCGAGCGCGCGCTCTCCGTTCTGGACCATCGCTCCGCGTTCGGGTTCAATTTTGACCCGAGCCACCTGCACTGGCAGTTTGTCGATCCGGTACGATTCCTGGATCGCTTCGCCGATCGCATCTACCACGTGCACATGAAGGATGCAGCTCGAACGCTCGACGGTACCTCCGGTATTCTCTCCTCGCACCTCCCCTTTGGCGACCACCGGCGCGGGTGGGATTTCCGTTCGATAGGTCGGGGCGATATCGACTTTCAGTCAATCATTCGCACCCTCAATCGCATCGGATACGATGGGCCGCTTTCGGTGGAGTGGGAAGATTCTGGAATGGAACGCGTCCATGGAGGCACGGAATCGGCAGAGTTTACCCGACGAGTCGACTTTAAGCCTTCCCAGCAAGCGTTCGACGCGGCGTTCGAGAAGAGCTAAGGAGGAATCGCATGTCTGATCCGAAGGCGAAGCTAAAACTTGGAATGGTGGGAGGCGGCAGGGACGCCTTCATCGGTGCAGTACACCGCAGCGCAGCTCGGCTGGACGGCGAGTTTGAACTGGTGGCCGGCGCGTTCTCATCTACTCCAGAGAAGGCGATCGAGTCCGGCCGAGAACTGGGTGTTGCAGACGATCGTAACTATCGGTCCTGGGAAGAGATGCTGGAGCACGAGCGAACTCTTCCCGAAGGTGAACGGATCGATGCCGTTTCGGTGGTGACACCGAATCATATGCACTATCCCGTGGCCAAGGCGTTTGTTGACGCCGGTTTCAACGTCGTCTGTGACAAACCGCTCGTCCATACCTCGGAGCAGGCGGACGAACTGGTAGCCCTGGTCCGCAAGCGTGATGTGGTGTTCGGGGTTACCTACAATTACACCGGGTACCCCATGGTCCGGCAAGCTCGCGATATGGTTCGTCGAGGCATGGTGGGTGATATTCGCAAAGTGATCGTGGAATACAACCAAGACTGGCTGGCCAACCGCGCCGAGGCGGACGGTCTGAAGCAGGCAGAGTGGCGCACCGATCCGGCCCGCTCCGGAATCGCCGGGGCGGTTGGCGATATTGGATCCCACGCGGAAAACCTGGTATCAACTATCACCGGACTCAAACTCTCCCACATTTGTGCCGACATCACTACCTTCGTGAAGGGACGCCAGCTGGACGACGACGCCAATCTGTTGCTTCGGTTCACCTCCGGCGCCAAAGGTGTCCTCTTCGCCTCGCAGATCTCTGCCGGTGAAGAGAATGATCTGCGCATCCGGATTTTCGGAACCAAAGCGGGACTCACCTGGTTTCAGGAGAACCCCAACTACCTGTATTTCAAGCCCATTGGGCAACCGGAACAGGTCTATAAGCGCGGCCAGGGTTACCTCTGCGATGAAGCGCAGGCGGTGCAACGAATTCCCCCGGGTCACCCGGAGGCGTTCTTTGAGGCGTTTGCCAACATCTATCGGGCAGTGGCGGTGACAATTCGTGCCCGTAAGGAAGGACGAAAGCCATCACCGGCAGAGTCCGATTTTCCGTCGGTGGAGGCGGGGGCTCAGGGAGTTCACTTCATTGAGTCGGTGATCGCCTCCGGAAAGAGCGACGAAAAATGGTACGCGGTGACGTAGCGTAGAGTACGTGCGAGCGTGCTCGGTGGGGTGGCATTTGCCACGGTTGTTCGTGACAGGTATGATCGGTGACTAATCAGCCATGGATAACGCAAAACCCACCCGGGCCGACGTCGCTCGAGTAGCCGGGGTGGCCGAATCAACAGTTTCCCGCGCGCTCAACGATTCTGCCCTGATCTCTCCATCGGTCAGGGCACGAGTAAAGCAGGTAGCCCAGGAATTGGGCTACGCCCCCAACCGCCAAGCGGCGATGTTCGCCAAGAACCGCACCGGAACGGTGGGAATGGTGGTACCCCGGTACACATCGTTCCCCCCCTTCTCCCGGGCCTATTTCCCTACGGTACTGAACGGTGCGGTCGTAGCGGGCGAATCGCGGGGCTACTTCGTTACGATCGTTCTCGACCACCGTGATACAACTGCCAAGACGCTGGCGCGACTCGTTCTCGAGAAGTCCGTAGATGGGCTTCTGTTTACCGTGAGCCCCGCTGAATACGCCCGCTATGAATACCTTGCCGCGCAGGATATACCGTTCGTCCTGATAAACAACTATCACGAGAATATGTCGAGCGTAGATGCGTGGCCGGAAGCAGGTATGCGCCAAGCGTTTCAACACGTCTATGACCTTGGTCATCGGCGCATCGGGTACATAACGGGAGATACCACGTTTAAGAACGGACAGGATCGTCTTGACGTCTTCACCCGGCTAACTGATGAGTATCGCCTGGAGGCTTCCATCGTACCCGGCGACTTCTCCAGAACCAGCGGTCGCCGAGGGGCTGAACGTCTCTTGCAGCAGCCTTCTCCTCCGACCACCATACTCACCGCCTCCGATCGCGCCGCGATTGGAGTGCTCGGTTACTGCGAAGACAGCGGGATACGGGTTCCCACCGATGTGAGCGTGATCGGCTACGACAACCTACACACCGCGGAAGACACCTCGCCCCCCCTTACTACGGTTGCTAATCCGATTGAACAGAGCGGATACGTCGGAATGCAGACTCTCATCGACCTCTTGGAACGTCGACAACAAGGACCCGTCTACCATTGGCTCGACACGAGCTTGAAAGTACGCGACTCAACCGCTCCGGTCTCGGAGGGTATACACTGACGTTGGACGGTACTCATGATGCACGTAGACCCAATACGATTAGTGGTAGCCGGGACCGGTGCGATGGCGCGGTATCACGTACAGCGCTTTATGAGCTTCCCCGGGGTCACTGTTGTCGGATGTTATGATCGGTGCCAACAGCGCGCCAACGAGTTCTCCCAGGAACTGGGAATACGGCACGCAACCTCGGATCTTGCATCACTTCTGCGGAACCATGCCGTTGATGGCGTCTGCGCCGCCGTGGCGGACTCTGAGCACTACCATGTAGCGGTCACCGCCATTCGCCACAACACCGCGGTATTCCTCGAAAAGCCGTTTACCACCACCGTAGCCGAGGCCCAACGGATCGTAACCCTGCAACACGACTACCAGGTGCCGGTAGTGGTCAATTTTTCCAAGCTCAACTACCCTGCCATTTGGGGCATGCTCCACGCCAGTGACAACGGCATGGCCGGAACACCTGCGCATTTGGACCTGGCGTATCTCCAAAGCTGGTTGATTACAACGATCTGGGGCGAGTGGTGGCACAATCCGCGCTGGCTGTGGCGCATCAGCTCAAGTCACGGAGGAGGCGGCGCGCTGCGTGATTTGGGGTCACACCTGGTCTACCTGGCGCTCCGTATCGGAGGTCCCATCACCTCCAGCGATGTTACTACCGAACGGAGAGCAGATCGGACCGCCGCCTCAACATCCGAGTTTTCCTGTGATCTCAACGACACCTTCTCTATTCACCTCACCCACACCAACGGCCTGCACACGACCGTCCACGGCTCCTACGCAGAACCGGGTCACGCCAATACCGTGCGCGCATCGCTCATCGGGAATCAGCGTGTGTTGGTGGCAGACACCGACGCAGATCAAACCGGAGTAGAGGTTACCAGCCGCTACACCTCCCCTCCCTCATCCCGCTCCCTGCACTTCAAGAAGGTGTACTCAACCTACCACGCCTTTCTCGAGGGCTTACGAACCTCCCGGCCCTGGGACGCGTTCACCCCATCCACCGAGCAGGCGCTTCGTGTCCAGGAGATTCTGGATGCCGGAGCCCCATAGATGGCTCACTTCGATGTACCTAACGACCGCGAACCAGCTCTACCGCCAATGAATTAAGAGATCGACGAAACTCCAGCAGCGGCCGCGTTGTGGCACTACGTCCCAAATGGACCCGATTACTCAGCGCCACAACAATCAGCTCCTGATCGGGATCCACCCAGAAGCTGGTTCCCGTGAATCCGGTATGGCCGAACGCACGGTCTGATAGATCAGGTCCGGCACTATTATCCGGGGTGCCTAACTGAAAGCCAAGTCCCCGCGTCCCTGGTAAGCCGCCGGTCTGCACCATCACGGCCTGCTGGAGCAGGTCCTTAGAAAACAGCTGGTTACAAGAATTTGAAGTAGACCGAAGCGAGCAGAGCAGAACGTTCAACAGTTGCTGAACGCTGGAAAGCGTCCCAAACAACCCGGCATTGCCAGAAACACCGCCCAGACACCATGCAGTCTCGTCGTGCACTTCACCGCATATCCATTGCTTGCGCCATGCGCAAAACTCGGTGGCGGCCACGTTGGCACCGGTCTCACACCGATCCATAGTGTCTGACCGTATATGCTTATCACGCGGATGATACCCTAAGTATTCAAGATGTAACGGCCGAGCGATCATCTCGGCAAACAGTAGGTCCAACCGTCTTCCCGTGAGTTCTTCCAGCAACTCTCCGAGGAGGACGAAGCCGGTACAACTGTAGATCACTTCACGTCCTTCCGGCACCTGCGGGGACATGGCACGAATCACGCGTCGTGCCTCATGGCGAGTTGCGCGATCTGGGTCGGTGAACGCACGCTCCAATCGTGGTGTGGCCGGAAAACCCGCCGTATGTGCCAGCAATGACCGGACGGTCCGTTTTCCAGTCTCCGCCGGTACGTCTGACAGTAGCTCACCGACCGGGCTATCCAATGGTATTCCGCGCTGCTCAAACACCATCAGCGTCAAAAGGGTCGTACTCAGCGGCTTTGTCAGTGAGGCAAGATCAAAGATCGTATTTAGCGTCATAGGTTTCTGGACAGGATGGAGCTCACGAGCTCCAAAGGCGCGCCGATACACGGTGTGCCCTCGGTGGGTCACACCAACCACTGCCCCGGGAAACGTGGTGTCCAGATGGCGGTGTACCAGCTGTGAAATCGGGTCCGCCATGGTTTCACCTGAAGGATCCTGCGAGCATGCCTCGAATGAAGTGCCGCGAGGTTGCGAGATAAAGCACGACGATCGGGAGAATCGAAAGCCCAAGAAAGGCGAACAAGGGGCCCCACTGAGCAGAGTTTTCTCCAAAGAAATTTGCAACAGCCAAGGGGAGCGGGCTCTTACCCGGGGAACGCAAGAAAATCAAAGGAAAGAAGAAATCGTTCCAGACCGGCACCGCGTTATAGATGATCGCGATAAGGAGTCCCGGCTTTGCCAGCGGCATCATGACACGGAAGAATAACTGAAACTCGTTTGCCCCATCTATGCGTGACGCGTCTTCCAGATTCGGGGGTAAGGTATAGAAGAATCCATAAAGCACCAGAATAGAGAAACCGAAACGCCACCCGG
>JAWOCO010000357.1:0-16172 GCA_046483765.1 Alkalispirochaeta sp.
GATCAGCGGGTACCGTGTGCCGGCGGAGTCCGCGGCAGCCCGGCAGCTCTCAGCAGATCTCAGGGCGCTCCCCACCCCCCAGCAGTACGGGTTCCGCTTTGCCACCGGCGACGGCAACCATAGTCTGGCAGCGGCGAAGGCGCTGTGGGAGGAGCTAAAGGGCTCGGGAGTTGCACCTGACGACCCGCGCCGCTGGTGTCTGGTGGAATTGGTCAACGTGTACGATCCAGGCCTTCCCTTTCACCCGATCCATCGCCTGGTGACCGGAGCGGAGACCACCATGCTGGACGCGTTGCTCAGACACAGTGATGCCCGGTTCCACGGGTTCCCGGTGGATCGTATCGCCGGTCATATCGCCTACGAAGGCCTCTCTCCCCGGGAAATCGCGTTCATCGGGCCCACCCAGGCGGGAATTCTTACGCTTCCCGAGGAGGCGGAGCTTCCGGTGGCCGTGGTGGACGCCGCGATCACCGATGCGGGAGCGGAGGATGTTGACTATGTCCACGGCTTTGAAGAGGTGGTAACGGCGGCGGAACGGAGCGAGGCGATCGCGATTATTCTGCCGGAACTGGATCGCAGTCAGCTGTTTGCAACCGTCAGTCGCGACGGTGCCCTGCCCCGCAAGGCGTTTTCTCTGGGAGAAGCCCGGGACAAACGCTACTACCTGGAATGTCGCGCGCTGCGATAGGGTGACCACCGCGCCGATCAGGTTGGCAGTTCGTCCCCTTCCACCTCGACCTCCCAGGTTGCGGCGGTACTGCGACGGCGGCGCGGCTTGCCGGCCGGCTTGGCTTGAAACGCCAGCGCATCTACCAGCAGGTAGACCAGTGCCACGGCAACCCCGATAGATCGAAACAGAGGCCGATTATCACGCGTTCCAGGAATCGTGGGTGGGAGAGATCCCGGCATATATCGGTGGCGCGGGCGCGGCTCGCGCCCCTCGATGCGGACCACGTATTCATCGGACGCGATCAATCCTGAATCGCGGGCTTCGATACGAATCGTCTCTCGGCTGGTGGTGAGCTGTCGGATCTGCTGGCGAAGCGCCGCATGGCGCTCCTCCAACTCCTGTAACTCCTGGTTCGACAGCGCCACGTACTCGTCCATCAGTTCGTACGCCACGAAACCATAGCTTCCGAAGAACAGCTCGAGGAGCAAATACGTGGCGACACCGACCAGTGCCGCGATCACCAGAGACCAGAGTTTCATTACTACCTCAATACGGTGTAACCGGTGATAAGCTTTAGATCAAAGGAAGACGGCCGATGAGTAGTTGCACCGGCGTGACTGAGTTGGTAATTTTGAGTTAACCCAGAACTGGAATTCTCCGACATAATATGAGGAGGAGCCATTTCTCCGGCGGGGAGCACGTACATGGATGAATTGAGAAACGACGAAATGGAAATGCAAGACGAAGAGCTCGAGCGATACGGAGTCTGGGTGAAAGCCGGGCCTGAAGAGGTTGTAGAGGCTGACGATGACTATTCGCTATCGGATCTGTCGGAGGATGTGGACGTCGGCGGCGATGAACCGTCGGCAGAATCTATCGATCAGGCCGACAGTACCGCCGACAGTACCGCCGGCAGTACCGGGGACGATATGGACCTCCCCGCCCTGGACGAATTCGACGACATCAGTCTCGACGATCTGGACTTCGGCGAAGGTGATGACATCGACACGGCGGACTCTCCGGCCCCCCTGGCCGCGGACCAACCACCGACGTTGGGGGATCCTACCGATGAACTCACGATCGGTGTTCCTGATGAAGCCGAGCCGGAATCTACCGGGTTCGGTGAGTCTTCCGAATTTGTGGAGCCCGAGCCTGCCGATTCCGGCGCCGCAGAGGTGGCCCCGAAACTGGATGAGCCCGATGAATCCGCTGATTCGGCTACGTCCACTGAACCGGACGAGGAGGATCTAATTTCCTTGGATGACTTCGACCTGGAAGTTCCTGATGAAGATCCAGACCCCTTTCAGTCGCTTCCCGAGGAGAGCGACTCCGCAGCGCCGCCTGACGACGATTTCAATCTGGATGAGCTGGAAGAAGAGCTTCCCGACGATTTCGAAGAGCTTGAACTGGACACCGAGGATTCCCTTGGACCAGACGAGCCGGTAGACAACGAGGAGTTCGACTCCTCGATCCCCGGCTCCGACGGTGAATTGGATGACTTATCGGTGGACGATATCTCGGTAGACGATAGCAGTGAAGAGCTTCCGGAGCTGGAGGTAGACTCGATCGATGACGCCGAGCACGACTTCACTCCCGAAGACCAGGGAATCGAGATTGAAAGGGTCAATCCGAGCAATACGATCTCCCCCGATGAGGAAGAGTTTCTCAGTGACGAATCCGATTTGCAAAACGAGTCGGAAAGTGCTATACCAGCTTCAATGGACCTGCAAGAACGGGAAGCGTTTGAACGCATCCAGACGGAACTCACCGACATCAAACAAGAACTGGCGGAACTGAAAGCTGCACTTCGCGGCGCAGGCACGTCCGCTCCCGACCAACCCCTGCCGACGGAAGAGTCCGCTCGCGCCGATTCCGGGTTCGACGCTCCCCCAGCGGAGATAGAGGATGAGGCAGAACCGGAGGAGTTCTCTGAAGGATCCCACGCTTCGGAAGGTGTCCAACCGGGTCCTGGATTCTTCGAGGAAGAGGAAGATGAGACGATCGCCCTCACCGGAGATGAGCTCGACAACATTCTCAACACCGCCGAGTTCACCGAACAGGCGGGGGAAGCCGTGGAACTGGAAGACGATTTCATCGTAGAACCGGAACCGCCGGCAACGGAAGAGGATGAGGACGTCACCGACGTGGATATGGGACTCGACGAGGAGCTGGAAGAATCCGCAGAAGCAGAATCCACAGAAGAAGAGCCCATAGAAGCCGATGATGGGGCTGTGGATACAGATGCCTCCGAGGATGACGATGACGTCGCGTCGATTGAACTGGAACCGGTAGCGCGCGATACGGTGGTGATCGAAGGGGATGATTCCGCGGTTGATGAGCTGGCGGAAATGGACATCGACAGCGAACTTGCCGATATCGACAGCCTCGAGGACGAGACTGAAGACGCCGGGGATGACCTGGAAATAGATATCGATGAACTGGACGATGTGGATACCTCGGGAGTGCTGGATGAAAGCGCTCACCAGGCCGCCGAAGAGAGCGCGGCTGAGATGGACCAGCAGGCGCTCGAGTCCGGTGACGATGACTCCGATTCCGATGATCTGGAAGACTTTGGCGACCTGGAAATCGATGATCTCGATCTCGATGAAGGCGTCGAGCCGGAGGCGGCTGAACTGGCTACTGAGGATACAGCGGTAGAGGACACGCTCCCGGAGGACACGCCGGCGGAGGAGACATCGGCCGACGATGGCGATTTCGATGAGTTCGCCGCCGCAGTGGAGGAAGATATCGCCTCCGGATCCGGGGAACAGGGTGTGCAACTGGACGAGCAGTTCGACCAGGAGCCTGTCACGGAGACGGAGCCGGAAACGATCGACCTGGAACACGATGATGATGGGGAGATCGAGATCGACCTGGACGACATCGATGGTTTAGACGAGTTTGAAGAAGACAGCCACCACGATGCCCCGGTCTCAGAAGCACCACTTCCGGAAACACCGGAGCCGGAAACGCCGGAGCCGGAAGAAGCGTCTTCGGAGCATGAGTACGACTCCCAGGCAGCGCAGTCGGCGGCGTCCATTTCGGACCTCCCGGACGACCTGAAGCAGGAGATCCGCTCAGTCTTGAGTTACATGGATCAGCTGTTAGAGGCGCTCCCCGATGACAAGATCGAGGAGTTCGCCCATTCAGAACACTTCGAGGTGTACAAGCGACTCTTTGAGGAACTGGGACTCGAAACGTAATCCATGGAGCGCGTCTGATGGAGCTTATCGACCGCCTCAACGGTCCCACGCAACCTGAGTCGGTGTTCGCCCGGGCGTTCGCACTTCGGGATTCCCGAAAGCCGGGCACCGCAGAGAGCGGTTTCGACGAAGAAAACATCATTCTCACGTCAGTGGGGACCGCGGTTGATGCGGGCGCCGCCGTCCGCGCGTTGCTCAAAGAACTGCAGGTTCAACGCGTCTACGGAATTACCACTCCCTCCCACCTGTTCTCATTGCTCCACCGGCACCTGGCGGTGGAACGGGGCGCCCTACTCGTGCCGGCCACGGAGGGAGAACACCTTCCGCTGGCCACAGCCGGGCTTGACCGGACGAGCACCTTGCGGCTCCGCGCCACCGACGAGGAGCTTCTGGGTCTGCTCAATCACCAGGGAGTGCGAATCCTGGCGGGACAGCAGCGTGAACTCTTTGCAGATCGTCTCTCCCGCACAGACTACCGGAAATCTCCGCGGCTTGCGCTGTTTCCGTTCTTCCACCATAACCGCCTGCTGGCAACGCTGGTCGTTTTCGAGTCACCCATCCTGGATCTGGAGCCCACTGTTCTCGACGTGATTCTGGGAGCCCTGAGTGACAGCGCGGGGCGTCTGCTCTTCGATGGAAGGCAGCGCGCCATGGGCAATCGCACCAGAGCGGTAGTGCTTCAGCGGGGCCAGATCGCGGATGCGATCGAGCGTTTGTCGGCGGCAGGTTCACACCGGGAACTACAAATCGTTGAATCCGATCTGGATCCCATGGCGGATACGATCCTTGAGGTGCACCCCCATTTGGACCGGCAGCGGTTGCTGGAGGATATGGTGGATACCGTGGCACTGCTGGTCTCAGCTACCCACGATGTTGCCCATGTGGGTCAGGGCCGGGTGGTGCTGCTCGGACTGCTACACCCCCCGCTCGACTCCGAACTGCTCGTACACCTGGTGAGCACCACGATCACGCACCTGTTCGGCGTCGGATCTCGATACGTACTCGGCCACCGGGAGCGTGCGGCCCACGAATTCTCGCGTGACGCGTGAGCGAATATCCAGTCGCAGCGGTGCCCCGACGCTCCGAGTTGACGGCGTCTTTTTGCACTCCCGATACGATCCGCGCCGTGAAGCACACCGCCACCTGAGCACACTGAACCTCACCGCCCGCGCACCGCGGGCCGTCGTGGTTATCGGAGAGGGCATTCCCTACCTCAGCGAGGAGATCGCCTCCCAGTTTCCGGAGATGTCCGTGTTCGCGGCGCTCCTCGGTGAATCCTCTCAGGATTTTCAGGTCCCCCAGATCGACCTCACCAACTTACCGGCCGGCGGGTTGCGAAGGTGGCTGCGAAGTCATGTGGCTCCCCTGGATGCGGCAGCTATCGAGCTGGTCCCCTGGGAGGCGGGACGGCGTCTGGCCCCGGAGCTGGTGGCCCAGGCGGAGCGAGAGACGTTGGAGGTGGTACAGAACGCCTCGGCAGAGCTCGCGACGATTGGATCCTTCGGCCGGCGGTGGCTCGCCAATGCGCTGCGCTCGGCGATCCTGGTGGACGAGCGGTGGGAGATCCCCTGCCCAGGCATGACTGCCACTCTGGCCACCAGCGGCCCCAGCCTCGAACAACTTCTTCCCGCTGGGAGGAGCGGGTTTCCGGGTATGCTCACCAGCACCAGTTCAGCCTGGTTCACCCTATCACAGTTCAATATCACTCCGGAGATGGTGGTCCACACCGATGGCGGATATTGGGCGACCCGCTACTTGCAGAGCGCTCACATCTACCGGGACCACCGCGCCCCAGTGGTGGCGATGCCCGCCCACGCCGCCGTACCGATGAGCCTGCTGCGATCAGCACACCGACAGCGCTTCGGCTTCTTGTCCACGGGGTGGCTCGGTGAAGCGCTGCATGTCGACCAGAGCGAATGGCGGCGCGTGCCGGATGCCCCTACGGTAACCGCCACCGCCCTCCAGTTGCTGCATGGCCTGCGTCCCACCGGACGCATCTATGTAGCTGGTCTCGATCTGATGTCCCGGGGCGTAGTGGGCCACGCCCGGCCGCACCCCAACGATCGCGTGATCGCCACCGCAGCGCACCGCCTTCGCCCGGAGATCTCGATCAGGGCGGAGCGTACCCTCGCCGGAACGGCAATGCGTGAGGAGTGTTGGGATGGAGTCGTGGGGTACCGCTCCCCGGCCCTGGAGGCGTTTCTCCCAGAGATTGACCGGATCCTCACGCTCCACCGGAACTCGGGATCGATCGAGTCGGTGCCGAAGCCCGCCGCCACGGACCGGGAGACGGGGAACGCCGGTGGTGTTCCGTCGTCGGCGTCTGCGGCGTCTGCGGCGTCCGCGGCGTTGTCGTCGCCCCCAGCGTCTTCGGCGTCACCGGCGTCGTCGCCGCCCCGCAACCATCAGCGCGCCCCGCGATCGGAACGCATCCACCACGCCCGGCGCGTTCTGAACACCTGGCGCACGGCCGCCGCGGCGGGTCCCTGGGATAACGCCCAGCGGGAGATCCTGTTTCATGTGGCCCCGGTGGAAGTGCTGCAGACACTCCGCGGTGAACGTGACCAGGCCGACGTGGCCGCCGCCGCGCACGTCGGCCTGGATATGCTCGCGGAACTCCTGGATCGGATTTCCTGACGATGAGCCCGAGTTATGCTTTTGTTTTCCTCCAGAATGACCGATAATACCATTGAGATGAGTCGCCTGCTCGCCCGAGCCTATCTCCTACTTACCATACTCGCGCTTGTGCTGATTGCGGCGTTCTTCTTTTGGCGTCTGGAATCGGTTATCGCCGCTGAAGAACAACAAGCCGCCGCGCGCTTTCGGACACTGACGCAGGAGATCACGCAACTGTGGCGCTCTGACTCCCTCGCCTCCGCCGGCGAGGAGACCTCCCGCAGGCTCACGAGCGGTGCGGTTCTACGGGGGCCCCTGGTGGTCAGCGTCTACTCCTTCGATGCGGGCGTGGACTATCTATGGGCCAACGACGGGCAGCTGCTGGAGTACATGCCCGACGGTCACAGCGCATCTCCGCAGATTCGGATCAACGAGATCGTTCACCGCCGTTTTACGCGTTCCTTCGAACTACCCGACGGTGGCCGGCGGATCGTCACGGCGGTATACCCGGTGCTGGACCGCCGCAACGCCTATCCCGTGGTCCGCGACACCCTGGTAGCATTTCTCGCCCTGATAGCCACGGGGCTGCTCATCGCCCTGGTGCACACGTTTCACCGCGCAGCCACAACGCCCCGGACGCACCGGCACACGCAGGCTGCCTCCGGTGGGTCCCCGGCATCTGCGCCGCCGACGCGGTCTGCCGATGAGCCGGGGGGCGATGAGCCGGTGATGGACGAGCCACCCAGTCTGGGACTCATGCCGCGGGAAGGGCTGGAGCATCGGCTTTCGCTGGAGCTGGAGCGCGCGGGATTTCATGAGCACGACATATCGGTGGCGTGGTTCGCGTTTCGAGACGTCTCGGACGGGGCGCTGGCCTACCACAACGCCCAGGCAGTATTGGCATTTTTTGCGTTTGCAGATCTGTGCTTCGATGGCGGCCAGGACCGCGATGTGCAATCGGTGGTGGTGCTCCTGCCCAATACACCGCTCCCGGAGGCGCTGGCGCAGGTGGAGCGCTTTCAAGGATTCTACTGGGATGAACGCCACAGCTGGGCACGGCAGGATGCGGACTTCACCTGCGGTCTTTCCGCCCGAAACGGGCGTCTGGTGGATGCGGAACGGATCGTTCGGGAATGTCGCGCTGCGGTACGCCGAGCAGAAGCGCTCCCGGGACGGATCCTGGGCTTCCAACCGGACCCGCAGCGCTACCGGGAATATCTTTCCGGTCACTCCTCCTGATACGGAATATCTACATGCATCCGATCCCGAGTGAGAAACGCGTCGGGGAAGTGTTCCTGCGCCTCCCGCAGAAGCTCGGTGAGTTGGCGATTGGTGAACCGCGGGCTGTAGTGAATCAGGCCCATGCGGGTGATCCCCCCTGCCCGCGCCGCCAGGCGCCCGGCGTCCGCGGCGGTCATGTGCTTCTTGGCGAGCGCCGTCTCGCGGTGCTCCTCGGTAAACATCCCCTCACTAATGAGCAGGTCTGAATTTGCAATGTGCGGTATCACGCTGTCCGTGGCCAGGGTATCCGTCATGTAGGTGAACTTACGACCCTTTCGGGGCGTGCCGACTACCTCCTGCGATTGCACGCGGCGACCATCATCCAAAGTTACCGCCTCGCCCCCCTGCAACCGCGACCACAGCGGCCCGCGCGGCACTCCAGCCGCTTCGGCACGCTCCGGGAAGAACAAGCCCGGCCGATCCTCCTCGATCAGGGTATATCCCACGCACACGCGAGAATGGCGCAACGGAAAAGAATGGATCGCATATCCATCGCCTTGAAATACCTGTTGTGGCTCCCGGGGATTCGGGATTTCCCGAACCCGGATTTCAAAGTTGATGTACATTTCCAGAGCTCTGCGGTTGCTCTCGACGTACTCCGCAATGCGTGGCGGCCCGATGACGTACAGCGGCTCCTCGCGATCTACCTGGCTGGAGAGCATCAGCATTCCCGGCAGACCGGTTACGTGATCTGCGTGGGTGTGCGAGATGAGAATCGCGCTGATCTTTTTCCACTTGAGGTTGAGCGACCGGAGACTAACCTGGGTCCCCTCCCCGGCGTCAAACAGAAACACCTCACCCTCGCGGCGGAGCAGAACTGAGGTAAGGTGTCGGTTGGGGAGCGGCATCGTTCCGCCGGCTCCGAGAATAAAGGCCTCCATGTTCATGACAGGCGGGCACTCTACCACGGGGCCCCGCGAATAATCCACTCACCCCAATTCACGCTCCATCCAGCGGGCATAGGCGCGGCGGGTTACTCCCGGTAGGCGTAGCGCTGCCAAAATGGCGATGACCCCACCCAGGAGCGCCGTGCCGCTGACACTCCAGGAGCCAAAGGAGAGTCTTCCCAGCAGCACTCCCACCACCGGCACCACCACCGCCAGGACGCCGATCCACATCACGCCGGCGAGCAGCGCCGCCGCCCGCTTGCGCTGCATTTCGAGCTTTTCCTCGGTCAGTTGAATCCAGCGGTAGAGGAGCTGCTGATCGACGCCTGCGGTATCTGCGGGGAGCTCCTGGAGCACGCGCTCCGACAGGGCCACCCGTTCCTCGTTCCGCCGGATTCCGTCCACTATCTCGGGAAGCAGGCTCCGGTAGAGTTCCTGTTCCTGCCGTTGTTGTTCCGCAACTGTCATGGCTCCCAAAATACACGTATTGCTTGGCAATGGCGATCCGTTATATCACTATGGTCTATGCCCATTGATCCACGTATTCTCAAAGGTTTCCGCGATTTTCTGCCGCAGCAGGAAGCGCTCCGTCAGTCACTCATCCGCACCCTGGAGGACAGTTTCAGTTCTTTCGGGTTTGAACCGATCGACACCCCGATCCTGGAGTACACCGAAGTACTCCTGGGCAAGGGCGGCGGCGAGACCGACAAGCAGGTCTACCGCTTCACCGACCACGGAAAGCGCGATGTCTCGATGCGCTTCGATCTGACCGTGCCGTTTGCCCGCTATATGGCGCTCCATCGGAATGAGCTGTATCTGCCGTTCAAACGCTACCATATCAGCAAAGTGTTCCGGGGTGAGAACACTCAACGCGGGCGGTACCGGGAGTTTACTCAGTGTGACTTCGACATCGTCGGCACCGATTCGGTCTCCGCCGACCTGGAAATCATCACCATGATCTATCACAGCTTCCGACAGCTGCAGGTACCGGGAGTGTCGATTCACATCTCGCACCGCGGTGTGTTTAACCGCCTCCTGGAGCGCTACGGCGTCCGGGAGCACAGTGAGGCGGTGCTGCGAACGGTGGACAAGCTCCGCAAGCTGGGAGCGGATAAGACACAGGAGGAACTCACCGAGCTAATCGGAGCCGAGACGGCCGCCCGCGTCCTGGAGTTTATTGGCGCCGACGGCACGATGCACGAAGTAATCGACACGTTGGAGCGGCTCCTCCAGGGCGAAACACCGGAGACGCACCGTCTCCGCCGGCTGGCGCACGCCACGGAGAAGCTCTCCATCTCTTCAAATGTGGTAATCGACCCTTCGATTACGCGCGGCCTGGACTACTACACCGGCGTGGTCTTCGAGACGTTCCTGGAAGGGGTGGAGAACATCGGCTCCGTGTGTTCCGGCGGACGGTACGATGACCTGATTTCGCTTTACAGCAAGGAATCGATGCCGGGCGTGGGAGCATCGATCGGTCTGGATCGCCTCATCGCCGCGCTGGAGGAGCTGGGCAGCACCGCCGACACCCAGGCGTCCGCGGATGTCCTGGTAACGATGCAGGACGCGGATCTCCTGAGTCACTACCACACGCTTGCTATGACCCTGCGCAGTCGCGGGATCCGCTGCGAGGTATATCCCGATGCCAAGAAGCTCGGTCAACAGTTCGCCTTTGCCGAACGCAAGGGGATTCCCTTCGCGCTGATCTGCGGTCGCCAGGAGTACGAGGCGGGAACGGTAAACGTTCGCGTCTTGTCCACGCGCACGAATCTCGACGGCCTGGAACTCACCGCACTGACCCCGGCGCTGTTTGATCGCTACCGCGGGGAGTAACCCGGCGGCCCTCGCGCCGGGGCGCCGGCAACAACGAGAGCGACGGCAGTTACTCCCCCGTGAGCGATAGCTGCCCCGGGCGGGCGCCGCCCTCTGCCGCCCCCCGCACGGCCAACACGGTTGTGGATACCACCGTCGTGGCCTACAATGCGAGATATGAACCCCAGTGAACTCCCCGTTTACCAACAAAAAGATAAAATACTGGCCGCCCTGGAATCGCACCGGGTGGTAGTAGTTGAGAGCCCCACGGGAAGCGGCAAGACCACGCAGCTTCCGGTAATTCTGCATGAGGCGGGCTACTCCGCGGAACGCACCATCGGCGTGACCCAACCGCGTCGAATCGCCGCCGTTTCCGTAAGCGACTTCATCGCCAAGCAGCTCGACGTGGCGATCCCCGGTCTGGTGGGCTACAAAATGCGCTTTGACGACCGGACGACCAATGACACCCGCATTAAAGTGATGACCGATGGCATTCTCCTGCAGGAGATCAAGAACGACGAGTACCTCCACGACTACAGTGTGATCATGGTAGACGAGGCGCACGAGCGCAGCCTCAACATCGACTTCGTGCTGGGGCTCCTGAAGCGCGCTCTGGAGCTCCGCTCCGACCTGCGGGTGATCGTCTCTTCAGCCACGATCAACGCCGACATCTTCAGTCAGTATTTCGACTCCTGTCCGGTGGTCCGTATCGAAACGCAGATGTATCCCGTGCAGGTGATTTACGACGATCCCAAGGTGCAGGACCTGCAGGAATCCGCCGCCACCGGCAAGGATGGCCGCGGACGGGGAGGCCGGGGTGTCACGCAGCGCCAGGCCCGGGAGCTGGCGTATGATGCGATCGTGGACCGCGTGGTAAACGTGGTGCAGCGCATCGTTGACGAGGAGCATCCCGGGGACATTTTGATCTTCCTCTCCGGGGAGCAGATGATCAAGGACACGATCACCCGTCTGTACTCACTCCCGATCCGCAAGGGCCTTCACATTCTTCCGCTCTACGGCCGTCTGAGCAAGGCCGAACAGGATGCGGTGTTTCCCCCCGCCCCGGAGGGCAAACGCAAGATCGTCATCGCCACCAATATCGCCGAGACCAGTATCACGATCGACGGAATCACCGCGGTCATCGACTCCGGTCTTTCCAAGACCAACTTCTACAATCCCCGCACCTACACCTCGGCCCTGGTGGAAGGCCCCATATCCAAGGCCAGCGCCAACCAGCGCAAGGGCCGGGCCGGCCGCACCCGTCCGGGACGCTGTTATCGCCTCTACGGCCGGCGCGACTTTGAGAATCGCCCCCTCTTTCAGGAGGACGAGATCTACCGCACGGACCTCTCGGAGGTGGTGTTGCGCATGGCGGAGCTGGGGATCCGCGATTTCGAGGAGTTCGATTTCATTTCGAGCCCCGGCCGTGGCAATATCCTGGGGGCGGTGGAAACGTTGCGGCTGCTCGATGCGATTAACGACGACCGTGAACTCACGGCGATCGGACGCATGATGGCGGTGTTTCCACTGCTGCCGAGACATTCCCGGATCATTGTTGAGGCGGTCCATAGCTATCCGGATGTTATGGAAGAGATCCTCATCGCGGTTTCTTTCCTGACCTCGCCCACGCCCTTTGTCCTACCTCCCGGGGAAGAAGTTGAAGCGCGCAAGGCGCACCACCGCTATCGCGACGACCTGGGAGATTTTGTCAGCTACCTGCGCCTGTTTGCCGCCTACACCGATGCACCGGACAAGCACGCGTTCTGTGAGAGCCGCTATCTCGATCCCCGAACGATGGGAGAGATCGCCAACGTGAAGCAGCAGCTGGCGGAAATCGTGTCGGAAATGGAAATTCCGATCCTCAGCGGCGGGCCGCATGCGGAGTATCTCTCCGCCATCGCCCGCGGACTGATCCAGTTTGTCTGCGTCCACACCGGCAAAGGTATCTACCAGAGCCTCACCGCCGAGCGCATCCAGATTCATCCCGGATCAGGACTGTTTCGGGAAACCCCACAGTTCATCGTGGCCGGAGAGATCGTCAAAACCAGCCGAACCTACGCCCGCAGCGTGTCTCCCCTGCAGAAGGAATGGCTCCGGTCGATTTCCAGCGATCTCTATGAAGGACTCAAGCAGAGCCAGCAGAACACGCGGTCAGCGGGCAAGGGCGGACGAGCAGGAGACGCCCCGGACGGCGGCCGTGCCGGCCGAGCCGAGGATACCCGCTGGCAGCTCCAGATCGGTCCCCGCACCTTCCCCATGGTGCCGTACAAGGGCAAGAAGAAGATCGTTATTCTTCCCTGGGCGGACCTGGCGCCGCTGGTGGCTCGGGGCAAGCGCCCCGCTATTCCCAGCAATGCCGGGAAGCTCCGAGGCCGCATCACGCTCGGGGAGTACCAGTTGCTCAACGGGGAGCGGCTTTCCTCAGTCCTGAAGATCGCGCCGCTTCTGGGAGATCGACCGGACGTACTTACCGAGTGGCCCCGAAAGCGCACCTTTTCGGTGGATCGGGAGTTTCCCGAGCTGGTGTCCCATCTTGATCTGGTACTGCGGCCGGCACCCCTGAAAAAGAATACCAACCAGTTGGGGTTTCTGGCGCTCTACAGCTCCGATGAGGGACAGTACTGGTTCAAACCGAATCGCGGGTTCTACAACGCCGTCCATGAAAGCCTGGCCAGCCTGGAACAGCTCATCGATGAGCTTGATGATGCTGGACACCAGGCGTACCGGGAGTCGGTGAGCGGCACCTATCGACGCCTCTCGGACATCCTGGAACGAGACTAACGGTAGATCGAGAGCCGGTACGGGCCACCGGAGTTCAAAAACGGCACCGCATAGATCACGTAGGTTCCCGTCTCCGGAAGCGTCACCGTGAGCAGACTATCGGTACCGCCGCCGCCATCGTCATCCTCGGCGATGGTATCCCCACTGGGGCCACTGAGGTACAGCTGAGTGTCAAAGGCATCGGACTGCAGATGGATTGAGATCGTTTCTCCGGAGGTACCGGCGTACTCATAGCGATCCACCCACTTTCCATCGTAGGTACGGTCACTTCCGGGGGCGAGTTCCCCCTGGTAGGTAGCCACTGGGTCTGTTCCGATTTCCGCCACCTGCAGCTGGTAGCGCCCTTCCCCGCTGCCGGAAAAACTGGAGGCGTGAATCGCGAGAACCCCGTCACGATCGAAGGCGTAGCTCACGCGGCTGTTCTGGTTGGCGCCCCCGTCGTCATCGATAAACTCCCGCCCCTGATCGTCCTGAACGCGGAGATAGGCATCAAAGGCGTCGGAGGTAAGATCGATGACCACGATCTGTCCCTGGGTCCCCCGAAACCAGTATCGATGGGTGGCATCACCACCGGCGACATCGGTCTTGTCGAAATCTGATTCGATCGGCTCCCCCAGTTCGATCTGCTCGGCGGCCCCTACCTCCCGAACCAGTACCTGGTAGGGTCCCGTTCCCTCGTCGAAGAGGGGAGCTGCCTCAAATGTGAGGATTCCACCGGCGGTCATGGTGCGCAAAAAGCCGGCGTTCAGTCCTTCGTAGTCGTCATTGACCACGCGCTCCCCATCCGGGAGTACCGCCTCCACGTAGGTGTCCACCGCCTCACTGCGCACGATAACTTCCACCATCTGGCCCGCCTCAACTCTCACCCGGTAGGTATGCTCCGCGGCGTCGGCGGATTCCGCAGAAAACTGATTCTCCGTGGAGAACAGCTCCGTCTGCGCTGGAACACCCGGAGCCACCAGCATTCCCAGCCCGATTCCCGCAATTATCCGTGTCCACCTATGCATCATCATTCCCTCTCTTGGTCCGTCACCTGGATCTTCAGCTACTCCGAAAGTATATGCAGCAGCGTCTCCTGCGCCAGTGTGCGCAGTTCCGTTCGCTGGGGTCCCGTCTGGATCACAAACTGCAAACCCTGCCGCCGGCGCTTCTTATCAAACTGCATTGCCTCAATCACCGCCGTGGGCTCAACCCCCGCGGGGCAGGGCGAGGTGTCGTACCCGTAGCCCTGCAGCACCGTGCGGGTCCGTTCCCCCCACGCCGGGTCTCCCACTCCTTCATACTCCGCCGCCGCCGCCGCTCGGGCGATACCCCAGGCCACGGCTTCACCGTGGGTCAGCGCCCCCAGGCCCATCGTCGCCTCCAGCGCGTGGCCAAAGGTGTGACCCAGGTTGAGAAACGCGCGCGTGCCGCGCTCGGTGAAGTCTTCCTGCACCACCGCGGCCTTGACTGCCACCGCCCGGGAGATCACCTCGTCCAGAACCTCCGAATCTCGACGGAGCACCGCCTGGGGGTGTTCTTCAAGCAGGGTGAGCAACTCGGTATCACCCAGGAGCGCGGCCTTGATCACCTCCGCCAAGCCGCTGCGGAACTCCCGCTCTGATAGCGTATCCAGGTAGCGCGGCGCGATCCTCACCTCCCGAGCGGGAGCAAACGTGCCCACCAGGTTCTTGAATCCGGCGAAGTCGATGCCGGTTTTACCTCCGATGGCGGCGTCCACCATACCCAGCAGGGTGGTGGGAATGAGAACCGTATCGATGCCGCGGAGGTAGAGGCTTCCGGCACACGCCACCACGTCGGTAATGGCTCCACCCCCGAGAGCCGCGATCACGCTGTCGCGCGTGAGCCGGGCGGCCACCATCGACTCCAAGAGCTCTTCCAAGATAGAGAGCTGCTTGGCGTGTTCGCCGGCGGGGAGCACAACGTAGGGAATATCGGAAGCGTCGGGAATCAGGTCAACGGTATTGCGGTCGGCCACGATGAGATCGAGAGATCGTGTATCGTGGGAGGTGGTTACCGGTTCCAGCGCCCCCTGGGGAGATGCGTATCCCACGACCCGGGACGTACTGGAACCGAGCTGCAGCGCAGCGATTTCTCTGGGCCGGTCTCTCATGGGGTGGAGTGTACCGCACCGGTGACACTCCCGCCTACTGCACTACTGCGCGTTCACCGCGTCAAAGCATCATCGGGAACGGCCATGGGCTCATCCATCAGACTCCCCACGATCTGTCGAATGAAGGGGTCCACGATCGAATACACGCGCCGGTTGCCTCGCACTTGACTGGCTACGATGCCCTTCTGCTTAAGCACTGCCAGATGCTGAGAAATGACCGGCTGGGGCTGGTCGAGACAACTCCAGAGGTCGGAGACGCAGGGATCTTGATCTTGTGCAATTCGACACAACAGCCGCAGCCGCATGGGGTGGCCACAGACTTTGAGCTTTTGAGCGCAGGTGTCTACAAACGCCTCGGAACAACAGTTGGGATTTTCCTGGGGGTATGCCGCAATATCCATGGTTCAAGCATACTCGCTTTTGAAAGTAAAATCAATATATAGAGGTTGTAAAATGCTTAGGCGGATTTCTTAGAGCTATCCGTTTTGCCGGTCTTCGCAGTGTCTGTGCCGGATGTGCTTTCCGTAGTACCTGAACCGCTGTCCTCAGAGGAGGTTTTCTTGGCGGTGGAGGACGAACCGGCGGAACTGCTCTTACGGCTGTCGTTGACGTAAAACCCGCTCCCCTTGAAGATCACCCCGGTTCCGCCGGAAATCAGGCGCCGGAGTGAGGCGTTCTCGCACTCGGGGCACACCGACAACGGCGCATCCTTCATCGACTGCATCGTTTCAAAGGTATGTCCACAACTGTCACACTGATAGTCATACGTCGGCATGGTGATTCTCCTTCAGATGATGCTGAAATATAGC
>JAWOCO010000392.1:0-5412 GCA_046483765.1 Alkalispirochaeta sp.
CTCCCTGTTGGTCCACTATTCGGTGGCCTTTCTGCTTGGTTGCTACATTTATGTGGGCTAAAATACAGAAGTTACCTGCACGTGTAAACCCCTTTCCCGGAAAAAGGTCACGATTCGGAAGAAATTTTGGGCTTTATTTACATGGATGAACGAGAGAAGACTCCAACCTACATTTATGTAGGCTATTCCTATTTATTCGCGTAGTGCCGTCGGAGAATAATCAGGTAGTCGATAAAGCTGCCCCACGCCAACAGAACCGCTACGAGGAACGCTCCCATCGTGACCCATGGCAGCCATGGCATGAATCCGTGCAGGTTCTGCAAACGCAGATGCATCAACATCAGGAGCCCGAAACCGGAACTCACTGCGTACATCACCGCCTTGGTCTTGCCGCCTTTGCGAGCTGCCAGGGCAACCCCATCACGCATCATCATCATACGCACGAAGATAATTCCCACCTCGCGCCACATGATCAGCACGAACATCCACACCGGCATGATGTCAAAGACCGCAAACACCAGGAAGTACGTGAGTCGGCTCACCACGTCGGCAAACGGATCCAGGAGCTTACCGAGATCCGACACGATCCCCTGTGCCCGGGCCACCGCACCATCCAGAATGTCAGACAGCTCCACCAGGACGAAGACCGTCCAGAGGATGATCGTGCTGAGGAGAGCAAAGCGTCCTGACGTCCAGTAGGGAAGAAAGGCAAAGAGAAAGAATACGGGACTCAATACAAGGCGAAGACTGGTGAGGGCATTTGCGATATTCACATTAAAATCCTACGGTGCCGCCGAACTGCTGTCAACCGCACGGCGCCGATGCAGTTTGCGTTCCAAACCGGCGTACCGTTCCTCGCGAAAATAGCTGTACAGCACCGAGTATCCGCGCTTGAGACGGCGATCAAGCATGCCCCGCAGCGCTTTCTGGAGTTCCGCCTCACTGTGATAGGTAAAGTGCTTCTCCTGGGTGAGAAAGAAATCCCGCCCGCTGGTCACCGACAACGTGGGATAGCCAAAGAGGTTCTGCTGTCGATCGGTAATCGTGACGTAAAGGACACTGCCATCCGATTCTTTGCGGTAGAGCGAGACCATCATACGTTTCCTGTATCGGTTGCTCGGCAGGAATACTCAAGGGTATAGACGCCGGGCTGCAAAAAGCGTTCCAGCCGATCCGGCCGCACCAGTTCCACCGACCGCCTGGAAATCACCTCGCCGAGTCGCGTGATCCGCACCATGGCGGCCCCCATAGCGGAGGCGCGCAGAATAGCGCTCTCCTCCGAGGTGGCGATCGAGAGGTGGGATACCCGCTCGCCGGTGGGAAACCACCACAGGGGTGGCGGATAGCGCTCGAGGGTAACCACGATTCGCACGCGATCGGCGGCGCCCACCTGCACCGTGGGCTGCCATCCCCCCTGAGTGCCGTCAGCCGCGAGATGCACGGCGGGAAGGATACGGAGCGCCATCGACCCATCATCTCCCACAGCCGGATCGAGGCGCACCAGGGCGATCGTCGGATCGCCGCCCCGGGGATCACCTACCCGGGAATTAGCCCCCGGGGAATTACTGTCTTCTCGTAAGGATAGCGCGGGCTCCGCGCAGGAAAGATCAAGATATTCCGCCGGATGGGGCAGCGTGACCCACGCCGCCACGGCGGGAACGATCGGCACCGCCAGCAGGAGCACCAGCGGCACACGCCACCAGCGAGGAACGAGCAGCACTACCCAGGTGTACCCCAGCGCCACTCCGGCCAGCGCCGCGGCCCACCGCCACCACTCCACGATAAGCGATCCATCAAAGAGAACCGCCGCTCCGGCGGTGAACACCGCCACGGTCAGCATGGCAGGAATACCTATCGTCCGCCGACGCCGCGTGCGCAGCGGATGGGCACTGCGCCGGGGAACGCGAAAGGTGAGATACAGAGCGCTCCCGATAGCCGATCCCGTCAGTGTCAGCAAAAAGAACGGATCGGCCATCACGCCTCCTACAGTGAGTACAGTTCCCCGTACTTCTCGTTGAGATACCGCAGAAAGAACCCCGGATCGAGATCAGCTCCGGTGATGCCCCGGACGAGTTGCCGGGCAGATCGGACTTTTCCATGACGGTGAATGTTGGTGCGCAGCCAGTCCAGAACGGGACGAGTGGTGCCCACGGCAACCTCATCCCACATCGACGGCAACTGCGATTCGATCGTCTTCAGAAACTGTGCGGCGTAAAGATTTCCCAGGGCGTAGGTGGGGAAGTACCCAAACGCCCCAAACGACCAGTGCACGTCCTGCAGGACCCCCTCGGCGTTTCGGGGAGGCACGATGCCCAAGAACTCTTTCATCTTGGCGTTCCACGCCTCCGGAAGGTCGTCCACCGAGAGCGTTCCGTTGATCAGCTGCTGCTCCAGCTCGAACCGAAGGATAATGTGGAGACTGTAGGTGACTTCATCCGCCTCTACCCGAATGAGGGAGGGCTGGACCTTGTTAATCGCCCGATAGAAGGACTCCATAGAAACGTCACCGAGCTGCTGCGGAAACACCGCCTGCAAATCGGGCATCCACCGCTGCCAGAACGATCGGCTCCGGCCGATCATATTCTCCCACATCCGGCTCTGGGATTCATGGATCCCCAGACTGGTTCCCTCAGCCAACAACGTACCGTGCAGCTCTTCGCCCACACCCAGTTCATACAGCGCGTGTCCCGTTTCATGAATCGTGGAGAACAGGGAAGAGGTCATCAGATCTTCGTCGTAGCGGGTGGTAATCCGGACATCGTGGGCGCCGAGCGCGGTGGTAAAGGGATGCGCGCTCCGATCCAGCCGACCCCGGTCGAGATCGTACCCCAGGTTGGTCATGACGCGGCGGCTGATTTCTTCCTGCTGGTCCACCGGGAACCGGGCGTTGAGAAAGGAATCATCCACCTGGGGAGCCTCACTGATGCGCTGCACCAGATCCACCAGCCCTTCACGCAACGTTCCAAACACCTCTGCCACATCGGCGGTGGTCATATACGGCTCGTACTGATCCAGAAGCGCATCATAGCGCTCACCACCGTGGCCCAACGCATCGGCCGCTTCCCGACTGAGACCGATCAGCTTCTCCAACCACGGTCGGAACTGCTGGTAGTCGTCCTCTTTGCGGGCGGTGATCCAGGCGTTTTGACCGCGGCTGCCGGTCTCCGCCAACTCCCGCACCAGCCGCGCCGGAAGCCGGGTAGCCTGCTGAAACTGCCGGCGCTTCTCTCGCAGAAACGCCGCATCCACTTCACCGAGCTTCTCCACCACCGCTGCCGGTACGTCCGGCTCATCTGCTCCGGGATCCACCCCGGCCGCCGCCAATAGCTCGCCCACCTCGGGAGCCGTGTTCCGCTCATGGGCGAGGCTCTGAAGGAGTGCCTGCTGCTGCGCCCGCTCTTCCACGGCGCGCTGGGGCATGTAGGTTTCCTGATCCCAGCTAATCGCGGCGGCGATATGTTCAAGCAGCACCGCTTCGTTATCGAGCTGCTTGAGCCGCGCCACCGGACCGTCGGAGGGAGTCACCGTGCTCATATGAGCTCCTTCTGCGCCACCTTCTCCTGGACCATCTCCAGGAACGACTCCACCGCCATCGGATCGAGGCGCTCGCCGGTGCGGGTCCGGACACTTACCTGGCCGGCGTTCTGTTCGTTTTCACCAACTACCAGCATGTACGGCACCTTCTCCGTCTGGGCGGTGCGGATCTTGGCGTTCATACGATTGTCGGAGAGATCCGCCTCAAAGCGGTATCCGGCGTCAAAGAGCTTCTGCGCCACATCGGCGGCGTAATCGTTAAACGCCGGCGCCACCGGCACCACCACGCCCTGAACCGGCGCCAGCCAGACGGGGAACGCACCGCCGTAATGCTCGATGAGGACGCCGAAAAAGCGCTCTAATGATCCCAGCAGCGCCCGGTGCACCATATACGGACGTTTCTCCTGACCATCGCTGTCTACGAAGGTCATATCAAAGCGCTCCGGCAGATTAAAATCGAACTGCACGGTGGTCATCTGCCACTCGCGACCCAACGCGTCCTGTACCTTCAGGTCGATCTTGGGACCGTAAAACGCGCCGCCCCCTTCGTCCATTTCATATTCCATGCCTTCCGCATCTAGCGCTTTGCGGAGGCTTTCGGTGGCGCGATCCCAATCCTCCTGCGCACCCACCGATTTCTCCGGCCGGGTGGAGAGGTACGCCTTAATCTTGTGAAATCCAAAGGCGTGCCACATGCGCATAGAGAACTGAAGCACTTCCAAAATCTCGGACTCGACTTGGTCCGGCGTACAGAAGATGTGGGCATCGTCCTGGGTAAATCCGCGCACCCGCAGCAGACCGTGGAGCACGCCGGAGCGCTCATACCGGTATACCGTTCCCAACTCACCCCACCGCAGGGGTAGATCGCGATAGCTCCGCTTGGCGGTCTGATAGATCATAATGTGGAACGGGCAGTTCATCGGTTTGGCGTAGTAGTCGGCGTTGTCCAACTCCATGGGGGAATACATGTTTTCCTTGTAGAACCCCAGGTGGCCGGAGGTTTCCCAAAGCCAACTCTTCCCCACGTGCGGCGTATACAACAGCTCATACCCGCCGGTGCGATGCTCCGCCCGCCAGAAGTCCTCGATCGCCCCCCGGATGCGCGCACCCTTGGGGTGCCAGTAAATCAGGCCGCTCCCCGCTTCCTCATGGGTGGAGAACAGGTCCAGCTCCCGGCCCAGTTTACGGTGATCCCGCTTTTCGATCTCCGCCAGCCAGTTGAGGTGTTCCCGGAGTTCCTTGGGTGTCTCCCAGGCGGTTCCATAGATGCGTTGGAGCATAGGGCGTTTCTCATCACCCCGCCAGTAGGCACCGGCCACGTTGAGGAGCTTAAAGGACTTGGGATGGATCTGGCCGGTATCTTCCACGTGGGGTCCCTTACAGAGGTCGACGAAAGTATCCACCGTATAGGTAGAGACCTCGACATCTTCCGGCAGTTCATCGATAAGCTCCAGCTTGAACGGCTGGTCGTGAAAGAGCTCTCGCGCCTTCTCCTTGCCTACTACCTCGCGAGTGAGGGGGTGCTTGCCGGAGACGATCTCCCGCATCTTCCCCTCGATCTGCTCCAGGTCCTCCGGCTTCAGGCTCCGGGGCAGATCAAAATCGTAGTAGAAGCCGTTCTCGATGGGTGGCCCGATCGCGATTTTCGCATCGGGGAACATCTGCAATACAGCTTCCGCCATGACGTGAGCGGTTGTGTGACGAATTCGGTAGAGTCGGTCGTCTCGTGTCAGCGTGTCGGCCATTAGGGATCCCTCCAATAAAAAAAACGCCACCGGACGGCGCTGACAAAGCATGCGCGAAGAGTTCTGATCAGGTGGCGGGCATAGTAGGGGTACCACTCCCCGGAAGGGTTGTCAAGCAAGCACCACGGAGCAC
>JAWOCO010000393.1:0-5012 GCA_046483765.1 Alkalispirochaeta sp.
CCGCCGCCACGAAGGGGTCCATTACGCTCTCCCGGAACTCATCGATCTTGCGCTGGCGCTCCGCATCCGGATCCTCGGCCTCGGCGATTTCCCGCCGGAAGATCACGTTTGCCGCACCTTCCGGCCCCATCACGGCGATCTGCGCGGAGGGCCATGCCAGACAGCGGTCGAAACCGAGGCCCTTGGCAGCCATCGCGATGTAGGCTCCGCCGTACGCCTTGCGCACGATAAGCGAGACCTTTGGCACGGTGGCCTCGGCGATCGCATACAGCACCTTGGCTCCGTGCCGAATGATCCCGCCGTGCTCCTGGGTGACTCCCGGCAGGAAACCCGGCACGTCCACCAGGGTAATAATCGGGATGTTGAAGGCATCGCAGGTGCGAATGAAGCGGGCTCCCTTGTCGCTGGCGTTAATATCAAGCGCCGCCGCCACCACCGAGGGCTGGTTGGCAAAAATGCCCACCACCCGGCCGCCGAGACGCGCAAAGCCGGTGACCACATTCTTGGCGTAATCCGTATGCACTTCCATGAAGCTCTCGGAATCAAAGACCACCCCGATGAAGTCACGAATGTCGAAGCCGCGCTTCTCCTCCTCCGGCACGATATCCAGCACCTCCGGCACCCGCCGGTCGGGATCGTCCCAATCGGGGCTGTCGGCACCGATCATCGGCGGCTGCTCGCGGTTGTTGGAGGGCAAATAGGAGAGCAGGCGCCGGACACCAGCCATGCACGCATCTTCATCGGCAAATCGGAAGTGAGCTACCCCACTGCGGGAGGCGTGAGCCGCGGCCCCGCCCAGCTCTTCGTGACTGATATCCTCGCCGGTCACGGCCCGGATCACATCGGGCCCGGTAATATACATGTTGCTGACGTTGTCTACCATGAAGACAAAGTCCGTGATTCCTGGTGAGTACACCGCTCCTCCGGCGCAGGGGCCGAGAATCACCGAAATCTGTGGCACCACCCCGGAAGCCAGCGTATTGGCCCGGAAAATTCGCGCATACCCGTGGAGCGAGAGAATCCCCTCCTGAATGCGGGCTCCCCCGGAATCGTTGATCTGCACAAAGGGCGTTCCCGTCTTCACCGAAAGCTCCTGCGCCTCGGCGATCCGCTCGGCATGCTTCTCACCCAGCGAGCCGCCCAGCACGGTGAAGTCCTGAGAAGAGAAGAATACCTGACGCCCGTCCACCAGACCGCTGCCGGTGACCACTCCGTCTCCGGGGAGACGCTTGTCCTCCAGGCCGAAGAAGGTTGCCCGACCGTACATATAGGTCTGGTGCTCCGTGAGACTATGCTCATCCAGAAGCACATCTAAGCGCTCTCGCGCGGTGTGTTTACCTTTTTCATGTTGCTGTTCGATACGCTTCTCACCACCACCCTGGTGGACTGCCTCGCGCATCGATTTCATTCGTTGGATCGCCTCTCGGCCCGCCACTCGTATGCTCCTTCCCGCCGGATCTCTGCGGCGTAGAGAGGAACCATAGGCCCACCGGCGGCAGTTGTCAAGAAACCCGGTCCCGCGACCGACCTCAGCCAACCAGGGTGAACAAACGTTCAACACAGAAGGACAAATAACAACTTGCAGAGCCGGCAGATGTGACGCATGCTGAATGGTATTGGCCAATACCAGATGGCTACCAAGCGAATCACATATGTGCAGAGCACTTGCACATAACGCTTTGGTATGTAAACTGGTATAACCATACACAAACGGGGCTGTCAGCCCCGCACACCACATTGAGGTAAGGAGTCGTTCCTATGTCTGATGCCACATCCCAGGAAGGAGTTAACGGCAAAGTTGTCGTTCTCGGCCTTCAGCACACCTTCGTCATGTTTGGCGCAACGGTACTCGTTCCGGTACTCACTGGACTGGACGTTGGAGTTACGCTGTTCGCAGCCGGTCTCGGTACGCTAATTTTTCATGTCGTTACCCAGTTTAAGATGCCGGTCTTCCTCGGAAGTTCCTTCGCATTTCTTCCGCCGATTTTTGCAGTAGCCGCCGCCCATGGGGGAGACCTGGCGTACGCCACCGGTGGTATCATGATCGCCGGTCTCGTGTATCTTCTGGTTTCGTTGATATTCACCTTCGTTTCAACGGATTGGCTCCACAAGATCCTCCCGCCCCACGTCACCGGGCCGATCATCATTCTGATCGGACTGCTGCTGGCACCGGTAGCTATTGGAAACATCACCGGTGATGCCGCCGCGGGAATCGTCGAAGAGATCGGCCGCAACGGCGCCTGGTTGATCGCGCTGATCACCTTTGCCACCGGCGTAATCGTGAAGGTCGGCTTTGACCGCATGGGATGGAAGTTCGCCTCCCAGCTGCCGGTACTGATCGCGCTCATCGTCGGGTATCTGGTAGCGATCATCGCCGGTATCGTCGATTTTGGTATCGTCGCCGATCGTTCCTGGATTGGGCTTCCCGAGTTCATGGCTCCCAAGTTCTCCGCCACGGCGATCGCCCTCACCGTACCGGTGGCGATCGTTACCGTTGTTGAGCACTTTGGTGACGTGGTGGCGATCGGAAACGTGGTCAAGAAAGACTACATCGCCGATCCCGGAATTAACCGCACCCTCCTCGGTGATGGTCTCGCCACCAGCGTGTCCGCGCTCCTCGGTGGACCGGCCAACACCACCTACAGTGAAAACACGGGAGCAGTTGCGTTTACCGGTGTGTACAACCCCAACGTTATGCGCATCGCCGCGGTCTTTGCGATCATCCTCTCGGTGATCCCCAAGTTCACCGGTATGATCCAGTCGGTACCGGCTCCGGTTATCGGCGGTATCTCGATTCTGCTCTTTGGTATGATCGCCGCCATCGGTATTCGCAACATGGTTGAATCCCGGGTCAACATGGACGATCCCAAGATCCTGATTATCGTTGCCGCGATCCTCGTGATCGGTACCGGCGGCGCCGCCTTTACCGCGGGTGAAACGTTCGAGCTCAGCGGTCTTGGCCTGGCAGCCCTGGTGGGAATCTTCCTGAACCTCCTGATTAACTTCAAGAGTTTCACCGCCAAGTAACACCGACCCCGTGTTCGGTGAGCCCCACCCATCGTGGTGGGGCTTTTTTTGTCACCCTGGTATATGTCGCCGGCATCGTCCTCACCACATCTATCTCCCCCCCCCCTGCGCGGCGCCCTGGTACCCGCCGGCGGTACGTTTCCCGTGGCCGGCCTCCACCGGGGGATTACCAACCTCCGCGCCCACGATTCCGCCGGGACGTACCTGATTTCGGTGGTTTCCGATCCGGTTCATTGGACCGAACTGGCGATTCTGGTGGGTCCCGACCACCCCTGGTGGGGCCACAACAGATCCGCCGGGGATCGGGTGATGCTCGGTGAGGTGGAGAGTAGCCCCGCTCCCCCTCCGGCCCGTTCCTATGATCAACCCGGTATCTCACCGGCGGTTATTCAGGAGACCGAAGAGCTGCTGCTCCGCGATTTCCGCGACACGGGATTCGTGCCGCTCCTATCACCGGAGCCGCCCCGGAACGACGCCTTTGTCCGGCGTGCGGCGGGCCTCCTCCAGGAGGCGCCGGACAGAACCGTGAGTTCAGTTTCCGTCCTGATCGGCCTGGGAATCGGATTTACTCCCGCCGGTGACGACTTTCTCAGCGGCGTTATCCTGGCGGAACAGATCCTCACGAGAGGGGCCCTCACCGCCCCGGAGCGTGCGGCGGTATACGCGCGCCTGCCTGCCACCACCGCCGGCGGTTCCAGCCTGCTCCGCGTGGCCGCGGCAGGTTATCCCCCGGCGTACCAACTACGGTTGGTTGCAGCTCTCCGCGCCGGTGAGGTAGCCCAGGCGATTGATGAGGCCCGCCGCCACGGCCATAGCTCCGGTCTGGATGCGTTGAGCGGGTTCGTATGGAAAATGCGGGGACACCCGGCACCCGAGGGCGCCCCCGCGCCAGCCCCCGCCAACTAAATTTGAATATCCAGGCATTTGACAAGTGGCGATGCCGGGTATAGCGTTCTAGTTCGCAATCAAGAAAGAGAGGTTCCAAGTGAAACGGATTATCCTGCGTAAGGATGCGTACTACGATTCAGTGTTCCTCATGTTGATCAGTTCCGACATCAAAAAGATGGAAGGCATTTCGGAGGCGGTTGTCGCCATGGGTACCGAAATGAATCTGGATCTCCTGAACGACATGGGAATGAGCGGCCCCGAACTGGAGGGTGCCACCGCAAATGACCTAATTATCGCCGTGGAATCGGCTGACCAGCAGACGCTGGATGCGGCGGAACAGACCGTCGACGACAAGCTGAAAGAAAAGGCCGCCGACAGTGAGGGCTCCAGCTGGCGCCCGGGCAGCGCGGCTGCTGCCTACGAAGCGCTTCCTGACTCCAACATGGTGTTGATTTCCGTGCCGGGGCAGTACGCCGCTCGAGAAGCGCGAAAAGCGCTCCAGGCGGACAAACACGTGATGATGTTCTCCGACAACGTAAGCCTCGAGGACGAGGTGGCGTTGAAGAAACTCGCCAAGCAGCGCGGGCTCCTGATGATGGGAGCCGACTGCGGTACTGCAATTATCAACGGCAAGCCGTTGTGTTTCGCCAACGTGGTGCCCCGGGGCCCGGTGGGGATTATTAGCGCCGCCGGAACGGGACTGCAAGAGGTGAGCACCCTGGTGGCGCGCGCCGGGAGCGGCGTGAGCCAGGGAATCGGCACCGGCGGCCGAGACCTGAAGAGCGAGGATGTGGGAGGGATTACGACTCTCATGGCGGCGGACGCGCTGGCAGCTGATCCGCAGACCACGGTGATCGCAGTGATTTCCAAACCGCCGGCGCCGTCGGTGGCGGACACGGTGATCGCCACGCTCAAGCAGGCCGGCAAGCCGGTGGTGGTCCATCTGATCGGAATCACCCCGGAGAAACGCGTCGACGGCAATATCAACTACGCCGCAAACCTGGAAGAGGTGGCGCGCATGTCCGCGGCCCTGGCGGCGGGGGAGACCTACCATTCCCGCGTCTTTGACGTGGACGACGATGCCATCGATTCTATCG
>JAWOCO010000043.1:0-11071 GCA_046483765.1 Alkalispirochaeta sp.
CCGGCATGCAGGTTGAGGAGGCTGGAAATCACCTGCAGGTTGTTCTTTACGCGGTGGTGGATCTCGGAGAGAAGTGTCTCCTTCTCCTGCAGGCTGCGCCGGACGATCTCCTCAGCCTGCTGACGCTGCGAGACGTCGCGGATAATTCCCACCGAGCCCGGGTGGCCATATTCCCCGCCGGCGGCGATGAAGCCCACCGCGTTCACCTCACCGTAGGCGATAACCGATCCGAACAGCTCGGTCATGTCGCTGGGGTCACCCTTGTGCTTTAGTTTTACCAGTAAGTCCGTGGTACGACGCTCTCCCGTTCGGCGCTCATCGAACAGTTTCGGGGCGTGCTCGTCGCCGGTCTCGCGCCCCTGGTACTCTTTCAACACGTGAGCACGACTGACCCGGGCCACATCTTCCGGATCGAGAATCACGCTGAAGTGCTGACCGATCAGCTCCACCGGATTCCATCCCAGCCGCTGCACCGAATCGTTAATGAACACGAAGCGCCCCTCGTCGTCGAGGGAATAGATGATGTCCGGCAGCGCCTGAACCAGCTCGCGGTAGCGCTCTTCTGTCATGCGGAGGGTGATATTGTGGCGTTCAATTGCCTCCCGACTGTTCAGTAGCTTGCGGATCACCAGCGGAAGAAAGCGGATGTGCCGGAGTTCACCATCCCGGATCGCGAAATCCGAGGTCTGGTCACTAATAATTTCACAGACGCGCTCGTACTCGCTCCAGTCGGCGAGGATTATAAACGGGTGCTGCCACAGGAACAGCCATTCCGCGAATCCGCCGTTGTGAAAGTGAAAATCAGTCACGATCACATCTACGGTACCTGCATTAATGGCAGCGTCCGCCTGGGACACGTCGGTGGGAACGGTCATTTCCATCGGCGTGTCAACCTGGGAGATCACCTGCTGAAACAGAGATTGCTCGGCGGGATTGTCAATTGCGAAAAGTACCCGAGTCATACGAGTCTTCACCGTACACCGCCGGTGACCGGTTTGCAACTGTATGAGCGACAACGGTATAGTTGGGCGCATGAGTCAGAAAAAGGCGATTACGGTAGCACGGGGAGACGGAATCGGTCCGGAGATCATGGACGCCACGTTGCGCATTCTTGAGGCGGCGGGGGCTCAGATCGAACCGGAGTATATTGAGATCGGTGAGAAGGTGTATCTCGCGGGTAACTCCGCAGGCATAGAACCGGCGGCATGGGACTCGATCCGCCGCACCAAGGTGTTGTTCAAGGCGCCCATTACCACCCCGCAGGGTGGTGGGTACAAGAGCCTCAACGTGACGATTCGCAAGTCCCTGGGGCTGTTTGCCAATGTTCGCCCGGTGGAGGCGCTCAACCCCTACGTGGAGACGCACTATCCGGACATGGACATCGTCATCGTCCGGGAGAACGAAGAGGACCTCTACGCTGGTATCGAGCATCGCCAGACGTGGGACGTGACGCAGTGCCTCAAGCTGATCACGCGGCCCGGGAGCGAAAAGGTGATTCGCTACGCCTTTGAATACGCCCGTAAGTACAACCGCAAGAAAGTAACGTGCATGATCAAGGACAATATCATGAAGGTTACCGACGGGCTGTTCCACACCGTCTTTGATGAGATCAAACAGGAATACCCGGAGATCGAGGCGGCGCAGCAGATTATCGATATCGGAACAGCCCGCGTGGCCACCGCCCCCGAGCGGTACGATGTGATCGTCACCCCCAATCTCTACGGAGACATCATTTCCGACGTGGTGGCGGAGGTGAGTGGATCGGTGGGGATGGCCGGCAGCGCCAATATCGGTACCGAAGTTTCCATGTTTGAGGCGATCCACGGCTCCGCACCGGATATCGCGGGACAGAACGTGGCCAACCCCAGCGGCTTGATTAACGGAGCCCTTCAGATGCTGGTGCATATTGGGCAGGCACCGGTGGCGGAACGGATCTACAACGCCTGGCTCACGACGATCGAGGACGGACAACACACGGCGGACGTCTACCGCCCTGGGCATAGCGTGCACCTGGTGGGAACCAAGGAGTTCGCCGACGCCATTATCGAGCGCCTGGGCCGCACCCCGCAGCGTCTGCGGCCGTGGAGCATCGACACCAGCCAGGATACGCGCATTTCGATTCCCTCCTATTCGCGCTACACCGGGACCAAAACGCTGGTGGGGGCGGACCTCTTCGTGGATTGGGTGGGAGATCCCATGGACGCCAATACGATCGGCGGCGACCTGGAGCGTCTCGTCCAGCAGGCGGGGGGAACGCTTAAGCTGAAGATGATCACCAACCGCGGGGTCAAAGTGTACCCCGAGGGCTTTCCCGAGACGTTTCTCACCGACCACTGGCGATGTCGGTTTGTGAGCGCACAGACGGTGCCCGCCGGGGAGCAGACCGACTATCAGCCGGTTTCTCACCGCGACGTGACCTCCCTAATGAACGTGCTCACCGAGAACGGCTACGAGGTAATCAAGACTGAGAATCTGTACTTCTTTGATGGGGAGCGGGGCTTTTCCCTGGGTCAGGGTGAGTAGCTGCTCAGCGGCGAGGAGCCGCTGAGCCGGTAGTTGCTGAGCCGGTGGGTCCCGAAGGAGCTTCTGAACCAGTAGGCCGGCGATCCGGCAGCATCGGCAGCAGGACCAGCGTGGTGAGCATCACCACGCCGAGTCCGATGAACCCGCCTCTTACCAGTCCCCGTTCGGTGAGAAAGCCCATGAGGGTGGGAAACACCCCGCTGGCGATGATATTCACCATGGGGATCATGAAGGACACCGCGATTCCCCGAATTTCCGGTGGGCCGATGTCGGCGATGGCGCTCACCGCCGCGGGAAAGAACGCGGCGATAATGATCGGTTGCAGCGCTACCGCCACGAGCATCGCGTTTCCCGTGAGTGCGCCGATGCCCACCGTAAGGATTCCGGTGATCGCCAGGACCCCCCCAATCAGTCGCCGTACGCCGATTCGGTCCACCAGGACTCCCGAGATAAACAGCATGCCGATCCCGCTCACCCGGGAGACGCTGATAATCGTGTTGGCAACTCCCACCGGATAGCCTTCGGTACCGATGAGGAAGGTCGGAAGAATCGAGAACACCCCTACCGTGGAGCTTGCCGCCACCGAGAAAAAGGCGGTGATCGCCCAGAACTCCGCCTGGGTGAACAGATGCTTCAGATTGTGGAGCTGTGGCCGTTCCGCCTTGATCCCTCCCACCACGGATTTACGGTCGAAGGTGACCGCCATGGCCAGCGCCACTACCCCAGAGATACCCGGCACCCACCGCCAGTTACCCAGCAGCACGCCTGCGGCGACGATCAGCGGAGCCACCACGAAGGCGATATTGGGCCCCATTTCATGCACGGCGATCGCCTTGCCGCGAATATCGGGGTGTACCATCCCGGTGAGACTTGCCACGCCGGAGGGCGGGTAGAGGCCGGAGCCGATTCCGATCAGCCCAAATCCCAGGAACATCATCGTCAGGTTGGTTCCCACCGCCACTACGATCAAACCGAGTCCCAAGGCCGCCCCGGAGGTAGCGATCGTGCGCCGATGACCCACGTGGCCTGCAAGAAACCCGGAAAGCAGCATCGCTCCGGAATAGAAGATCGACTGCGGTAGGAATAAGCGCGTCGCCGCCGCCGGTCCCACCGACAGCGCCTCCTGAATAAAGACCAATAGCGGTGACATCACCATCCGGGAGTACATCGAGAGGAAGACCATCACGGCCATGAGCGAAATCTGGGGAACTGCCTGGCGGAGCGTGGAGTATTGGGTCACGAGGTGTATCCAACCAACCGCAGGAACGTTCCCCGCTCCCGAATGACCACGGGCACCACCGCCGGCATCTCTATGAGCGGTACCGACCGGGAGATCAACCGGTTTAGGTCCACGCTGTCGGCCAGCTCCACGGCGACGGCGCTGTTGGGTTCAACATCCATGAGACTTTGCACGCCGATATCCTTTTCAACGATATCGGTGAAACTGAAGGGGTAGTCCACCGGAACGGTGAGCCCCAGCACACTGCCCGGGGGCATCGCGGCGATCGCCGCCGGCATAAACTCAGGATCACCTGAAGTGTCCACAACAAAATCCACGCGTCCTCCGGTGAACCATTCCAACTCCTCAGGAAGTGAGGCGGTAATGGGGTTAATCGTATGCTGAATACCCAGCTCTTGTGCCTGGTGGAGTCGCGGTTGGCTGGGATCCGCCAGAACAACCTGCACCCCCATCCATTGGGCAACCACTGAGAGTACAACGCCGGCGGCCCGTGCGCCGAGTACCAGCAGGGTATGGCCGGATGTGACGCCCAGGCGAGCCAGTACTCCCGCGGCAATGGCGGCGTCCGGTAGCAACGGAAGGCGGTCCTCCGGGATTCCCGCGGGAAGCACGTGGCAACGGCTTTCCGGTACCACTACGTATTCCCGCAGCGCCCCGTCGTGAGTTCCGTCGAAGAATACCATCACCCGGGTGCCGGCCTGCAGAGGGCTCCCGGCACCACCTCCGAACGGGATGATGCGCGCTGACCCCGTGCCATCCACCCTCGTGCCATCAACCACCGTCCCCACCAGGGCGCTACCGAAGACGCGCGGCATTTTGCCGGTTCCATGGTAGAACGCGTCCAAGTCACGATCGAGAACACACCCATATTCCACCCGAATCAGCAGGTGACCGTACTCCGCCTCCGGAACCTCCAGCCGGTATTCCCGGAGCGTACGAGCTCGTTCAAGTACTATTGCCGTCATTCCGCCAAAGGTACTAACGGAACTACTTGCTGGTCAGGTTAAACACACCATCCCAGGTAACCGGCGGCGGTTCTTTTTGGAACTTGGTACACCGATCGAAGTACGTCTTGCTGGGGCCGTCCTCCGGGAACTCCCGGTTCAGCCGGGAAAAGCGGCCTCCCGCCTCACCAAACTCCCGCTCCTCAAACAGTTCTAATCCCTCGTGGAACTCATCCAAGAGTTGTCGTTGCTCGTCGGGAAGCTGCGACGACTCATCGATGATTTCGAACAGGCGCACCGGCTCGGAGACACCCACCACCCGGACGCGGTCCAATTTGCGGGCGGCAAAGTCCTCTTCCACCTCGCGATAGGTGAGTTCACTCACGAGGATCCACGTGCCGTACTGTTTGTTGACGCCTTCCAGGCGTGCCGCCAGGTTCACCGAGTGTCCCATAATCGTGTAGTCCATGCGGTTAGCGGTGCCCATATTGCCTACTACCATTTCTCCGGTGTTGATACCGATCCGCGTGGCCAGGGGATGTGGCGACAGCTGCTCACTGAGAAAATGATCGTTCAGGTAGTGCTCCATTTTTTTCATGCGGACCGCCGACAGACACGCCCGGGAGGCGTGATCCAGATACGGAATCGGGGCGCCGAAGAAACTAATAATCGCATCCCCCTCATACTTGTCGATCGTCCCGCGCAGCTGCAGGATAATGTCACTCATGTCCGAGAGATAGCGGTTGAGCAGTTTTACCAGTTCCTCCGGGTCCAGTGTCTCGGAGATAGAGGAAAACCCCTTCACATCGGTAAACATCGCCGTGAGTTCCCGCTTTTCCCCACCCAGGCGGAGACGAGAGGGATCGTCGAGGATCTCGTTAATCACGTCCGTACTCAGGTAGTGGTTAAAGGCGTTGCGAATGTAGCTCTTCTCCCGGGCGACTTCGATGAACTTCAGTACACTCTGCCCGATCGCGGCTCCGAGAATCGTGAGGACGGGCGTGAGAATCGGGAGAAAGAGCCGGGCCACAATCATGAGTAGGGCTGAGCCTGCGATCACCACGCCGGCACCGGCAAAACCGAGCGCCAGGGAAACGTTGGCGGAGCGGTTACGGCTGACCAGTACGTAGAGCACGGTGAGGATCACCCCAATCGCGATACTGATCCACAGCGGAATCTCATCGATGAACTTGCGGGTGAGAATCGTATTCACTACTGCGCCGTGGGTACCGGTGTTGGCGTACTCGTTCTCAAAGGGGTTCACCCCGATATCGGTGGTTCCTGTACCGGTGTACCCGATAATGATAAACGAATCCTCCACCGCATTGGCGAGTACCTCCCGGGTATCCACGAGATTGTTGTAGACATTGCGGGTGCTCTCAAACACGCCGGGAATCTCCGCCTCCAGTTCCTGATAGAGCTCCCGGGTTTCTCCGGTAACCTGCTGATCCTCCAGGGCTCCGCGAATGTCGCGCAGGATCGCTTCCTCCGCAGGCCCGTCGAGAAATGCTCCTACTTCGGAGAGGTAGTACTCATGGATCTCCGGAAGCTCAGCCAGGGGGTCTCCATCGCCTGTTTCCAGTGTTTCTTCTACGAGACCCCGGGAGTATTCCCACGCGCGTAGCACGTCCCGGTCCCCCTCGTGGTATTGCAGATACCCGGAATCCTCCATGACGTCCAGATTGAACGCCAGGTCTTCGAGGAGCTGCTGGTAGTAGATCAGTTCGTAATAGGAGAGGTGACGAAAACTATCGAGGTAACTTTTCTTCGGCCAGTTGAGCAGGAGCGTCCCGTCCGGTGCCAGGGGAATACGCACGTCGCGTGGTTCATCCTCTCCCGGGAGCTGCGCCTCAACCAGGGTGACCCGGTCTCGGGTTACCTCAACCTCCGGGGAGCCCACCCAGTGCAGCAGCGGGGCAAAGACCAACTGCCCAAACCACTCGCCCTCAAAACGGCGCAGGAGTTCGATACGACGGCGCACTCCATCGGTATCGATGATCACGTTGGGGAACCCCGCCCCCTGGCCTCCGCCCATAATCGGTTCAATGGCCGGACGGAGTCCTTCGGCATCAAGTATGAACGGGTTGTCTCCGCTCACATTGTCCAGCGAAGCCTCCTCCATCGCAAACTCAACACGCTCCTGGGGAACGTCGGATTCCGCATCGGGAATCAGGTTGACGGTGAACCACGCGTTGCCATTGGCGGCGGCGGCGTTTCCCAGAACGGTGTCGTTGTCCCGGACGATGTCCTGCACCCGGCGCAGGAGCGTTTCCTCAGACTGATCGGCGAGCTGTTCCAGATCGCGGAAAAAATCCGGGGCGTCTTCCGGCGGTATCTGACCGGCGGCGATCGCCTGGAGGAGTCCTTCAATGTTTTCCGTGAGATTATCGAACTCGTCATCGAAGGTGCTGGGAATCTGGTTGCGGAGCACCTGCCCATCCACACCGAGGGGGGCGGTATCCACATACTCGATATCGAAGATGACCGGGCCGGCGGAGAACTCCGTCAGAGTGATAAGCCCCCGCGCCATGATTTCCCGGGACCACGGCCACACGCCTACCCGGGAGATCGCCAAGTCGTCCACATCCAGGAAGAGCAACTCCTCCCGCTCCTCAACGGCGGGCTTGAGATGCAGCCAGGCGTCGTAAACCGCATGCTCTGCGGAGCTAAATACCCCGGTAACCTCGAGCACGCCAAAAAGCACCAATAGGATCGCGGGAAGGACCCAAATTACGAATCGTTTTATATTCACCGCCTACCCCACTTTATAATTCTTTGCAAACATTCTTGTCCGAAACTATAATGTATCATATTCGGGTATGCCAGGAGACAGCTATATGGTACCAACACGATGGCGCGCAGCAATCCTCGTGACGCTCCTTCTCTTCGTTTCGGGAATGCTATCTGCTCAATCTAACCAAGAGATAGATCGATTGCTTGCACAGGATCCCGCACAGCTGGGGCACGTGGCCTATTTGGTCCTCACCGCTGCGGGAATTGTTGAGGAAGGCGCGTCTCCGGGAGAGGCGCTGACAGCGGCTCAGCAACGGAACCTGCTCCCCGCAGAAGCTCGAGTTGTTGATGCTGTCCAGTTTGGTCAATTTTCCTACTTGCTGACCGATTCCTTCGGCGTGCCCGGGGGGCTTATGTATCGGTTGATACCTGGGCCTCGTTACGCCGCCCGGGAGGTGGTATACCAGGGATGGTCCCGCTCACGCCGCGCTCCCGGTGAGGAGTTGAGTGGCGATGCAGTAGCCCGGATTATGAGTGTCTACCTCAATCAGGAAGGAGGCGCACGATGACCGCGTTACTCAGGGTAAGCGCCGGCGTGTTGCTGGCCATGTGGGTTGTAGCCGGCGCGTCCGGCCAGTCCGCCGTGGACTGGGGCGGCAGTCTCACCTCCACCAATACCGTACAATCCGTAGCCGAAGGTTCCGACGATGATCCCTTTCTCAACAGTGAGCGCCTCGTCCTGTACTTTACCGCGCCCCTGGGGCAGCGGTGGGAGTTTGTTTCCCAGGCGGCGGCTACGTTTGACTCGGAACCGGTCTTTGCGGTGGATGCCGAAAAACTGTACTTCCGCAACGTCATCGATTTCACTACGGACTACGGACAGCGAACCGTGGAGCAGCGGAGCGGTCTGATTCAACTGGCAAGCCGTTTCGGGCGGTTCAATCTGGCGGATCCCACCGGACGGGTGATGAGTCACACAGTGGACGGAGCCAACGTTCGCATCAGTGGCGTCGGCAGTGAGATCGAAATCGGTATGGGATACACCGGTCTGATTAACAAGGAGTTTTCGCAGGTCTCGCTGACGCTCCAGGATTCCGCGGATGAGGAGGATGGTGACATATACTTCGGCGCACCCCGGCTCCTGGGCCGCGGGACGGTGGCGTTCCCCGAGCTCTTGGCCGGTCAGAACGTGTCGCTGGGGTTTGCCTTTCAGCAAGATCTGCGAGATCCGGACAGCGTCGTGCAGGACGGCGTCACGCAGGATAACACCGACGAGACTGGAGGTCTGCTCGATACGCAATACGCGATTCTCAAGGTTGATGGTCCGATACCAGGAGTCGGTTCACTCTTCTACTCGTTGTCGTACGTGTTTAACAGCGGTCGCACGTTGGGATTGCTTACCGACGAGGATGGCGGTCAGGACACGTATCAGTACCAACCGATCCGTGGGCATCTGGTGGATGGCACGGTACAGTACTTTCTGCCGGAGTTCTTCTCCTCAGCGGCGTCGCTGGGGGTCATGTACAGCTCCGGCGACTCCGACTACCTGAGCTTTACCGAAGGGAACACCAGCGGCACGGCGACGATGTTCACCGCCGTTACACCAGGGGGACGCGGCGCGGTATTTGGCCTCCAGAGTGGAAACTCCACGGTGGGAGAGGTATCTTTCAGTATGAAGCCCCTTTCGGGGACGGAGGGCATTCTGAGTTCCCTCCAGACTCGAGCGGTGTTGTACAGTTTCTTCCGTTCCGCCGGGTCCGGCGCCGTATCGGTTTCCGATGTGGATTCCGATAGTGACGGGGCGTATCTGGGTAGCGAGGCCGACCTCGACATCCGGTGGCGTCCCTTCAGTGATCTTGGCCTTGGTCTCACCACTGGCTTCCTGTTTGCAAATGACGACGTGCTGGTAGAAGGCTCCAACAGCTTTGATTACCGTGTTCGCCTGAGCGTGTCATTAAGTTTCTGATGTATCGAATTCTGAGGAGGATTGCCATGAAGAGGGGCATTATCACGGCATTGATTCTGTTAGTTGCGTCCACGGCAGTGTGGGGGCAAGCGGAGTTTTCCGAAATTTCCGGCAAGGTTGAAGTACGGCCCGCCTCCGGGGGCTCCTGGATTCCCGCGGAAGTTGGTATGCAACTCGCCCGCAACACGATGATTTCTACCGGGTTCAACGCATCCGCTGAGATCCAGGTAGCGGGTTCCACTGTGGAAGTGGAGTCGCTGACGCGAATGGAGTTTGAGGAAATCGTTGAACGGAGCGACGCGGTTGAGACGCGACTTAATCTCAACGTGGGCCGCATGCGCGCGCAGGTGCGCTCCACCGACGGCCGGTCTCAGGACTTTCAGGTTCGTAGTCCGATCTCCACCGCTGCCGTGCGTGGCACGGATTTCAGTTTCGACGGCGAGGAACTCCAGGTATCCGAGGGTGCGGTTGCCTTCGTAAACAACTACGGGCAGCAGCGCGCGGTATCCGCCGGACAGAGAAGTCAGACCACGGGAGAGCCCGGTTCACCTTCAAATCCCGCGGATGAGGCCAATCAGAACAGTTCCACCGATACCGATCCGATTGGCGCTGGAAGTGATGACGAAGATACCACCGGTGCCGGTGGCATCGTGACCGTCCCGCCGGGCCCGCGCGCTACGCGTGGTTCCGTCGTGATCGAGATTCAATGAGGAGGATGGTATGAACGTCATCCGAACAATAAAAACCGCCGCCACCGTGGCGGCAATCCTGCTGCTGGCGGGCTGTATTCTCGAACCGCAGGACGACAGTGGGTCAATTTCTTTCTCGGTAAGCGCCCCGGAGTCGTCGGTCAGCGGGAGCAGTATTACGATCGACGGCGATACGCCGGTTGATCCCGACAGTGGAGATGTCACGCACGCCCGGATCTGGATGTACACCAACGGTTCCGAGTACCGCCTAGCACCGACTTCTGCTCGCGCGCCGTCCAGCCGCAACTACGTGGAGGCCGACCTCAGCAGCGGCAGTGCCACCGTAAGAATCGATGGGATTCCCGCCGGTCGCGGCTATTCCGCGGTCATTATCATGGGGACCAAACAAGATGATGTTTTTGTCCCGGTAGCCTACGCCCGGACCGGCCGCTTCGCCATCAACGCCGGCCGTGAGACCTCCGTAGCACCTGACAAGGTTGCCCTGGCTGGTGACGAAGATTCGGTGCTGAGCTCGGTGGACTACAACCTGATCGGGACCGATTTGAACTCGGTGGTGGTTAGTGGTGATGAGCTGGTCACGGCGGATGATGAATCGGTCTACCGGCGGGCCACCGGTTTTAGCCCGACTGGGACCGGAAATTTCGGCACGATTAATCGGTTGTCCGCAGGAAGCCTAAGTGGCGATCCCGTATACTTTGTGAACTCGTCAAACGGGATCTACAAGGCAGGTGACGGGAGCCCGGGCGAGATCACTTCTTCCAATAATCCCAACATCACCAACGTCACCTTCTCCGGCACCTTCAAGGTGGACGATAGCACCGAGGACGTGGTCTTTTACCAGCGTCTCGGTGGGCTTGGTGGCGTGGCGGGCACGGATATTTCAAGCACCTCTCAGTGGGAAGACTTCGGTCCCGATGACTTAGAAGACCTGGTTGACCCCGAGAGTAGCCCGGTG
>JAWOCO010000045.1:0-4206 GCA_046483765.1 Alkalispirochaeta sp.
GCGGTGCTGGCGATCGAGGCGGGCAAGCACGTCCTCGTGGAGAAGTCGTTTACCGTAACCGCTGATGAGGCGCGGCGGATCGCCGATGCCGCCCGGGGGAATGATGTCTTCGTCATGGAGGCGATGTGGACGCGCTTTCTCCCGAGCATCGTTCGCGCCGTGGAACTGATTCGCTCCAACGCGATCGGCGAGCCGCGGGTGCTGCTGGCCGACCACAACCAGTACATTCCGTATTCCAAGGCGGCGCGACTGCACGAGCCGGAACTCGGAGGCGGTGCGCTGCTGGACCTCGGGGTGTATCCCATTTCGTTTGCTTCCTACCTCTTTGGCCGCCCGGAGACGGTGACTGCCAAGGGTACCCTCACCAAACTGGGAGTGGATGAACTGACGGCGATGATTTTCGAATATGCCAGCGGCGCCCAGGCCTCGATGCATACCGGGTTTCTCACGCCTGGTCCTAACGTGGCCTCGGTGATCGGGACCGAAGGTCGAATCGATATCGATGCGGTGTGGTATACGCAGACCGGCTTTACCCACTACGACCAGGCTGGAGCGGTGGTAGAACGTTACGACGAGAAGATCCAGGGTCGGGGCATGCAGTACCAGGCGTTAGAGGTTGAGCGATGTCTGCGGGAGGGACTCACCGAGAGTCCGGTGATGCCGATAAACGAATCGATCGAGATCATGGCAACTATGGATGAGATCCGTCGGCAGATTGGAGTGGAATACCCGTGAGCGGGCGGTGTATAGATGAGCGGAAGCCTGGCTGGTGCCAGGCTGCATCGTGCTCAGCCCTACGGTGTGGGCACAAAAAAACGGGAAGCCCCCGAAGGGGCCCACCCCGTGGATAAAAACATATGTCCGAACCGGTTATCGTGTCAAGTATATCGATAAAAAATTATCGAGATTTCGCTCGAGAGTTCACCAGAGACTACTCGTCCCCGGCAATGATGCTGCGGCGGTGTTCCGCCGCCGTTCGCAGCCACTCCGGCAGCTCCGGCTGCGAAAGAATGCGGTCGACCAGGGGCGAGGCCTCTTCATACCGTTCACTGTTGATGTATTGCGCGGAGAGGGCATGCAGCGTAAGCAGATCTTGAGGACTGTCCTCGATCGCTTCCTCCAGGAGAAACTGAGCTTCGTCAAAGCGCTGTTCCATGATGAGGCCCATGGCAAGGTTGCGCAGGATCGATCCCCGTTGCTGAGCGGAGCACTCGCCGCTGGTCGTGCGGCATGCTGAAAGACCTCGGTGGAGCCACTCCCGGGAGGTCTGGAAGTCTCCCTCTCGCAACCACGCCACTCCCAACGCCTCGCAGGTGGCGGGGCTTTCATCGTCGAGGAGTACCGCCCGCGTCAGGGCTGCCACGGCTGCCTGTTGGTGGCCGGCTTCGGTGTAGCTTTGGCCCAACAGCGACCACGCGGTGGGGTCGGCGGGGGTTTCCTGCACCATGCCCGAAAGAACGGCGATCGCTGAGGAGAAGTGTCTATGGGCGATCATGTCTTCGATCTCGGTGTAGGTGACGGCATCGCTATTCATAATGATCTCCGAAAAAAGTTTGTTTCAACTAACTGTAAGATAACATGACCAAACTGCTAAGGCAAGGGGCTGCGGCCCACGGTTTCGAACAGATTATTAAGAATCATTCTCAATAACTTGCCGGTACGCGGAATCTTTGGTATACTCTTTCATAGTCAGAGGAAAGGAGTTACCTATTATGATGACAAACGTTGATTTGGACAAAACCGCCACCGAGGTGGTTACCAAAAAATTGAATACGCTACTTGCCGACTTCCACGTGATTTACGGGCACCTGCACGCGCTGCACTGGAATCTTGAGGGGAAGCAGTTTTTCACGGTCCACCGCGAGCTGGAGACGATGTATACCGCCTTGGCAGAGCAGATCGATGATGTGGCGGAGCGGATTCTCAGCCTGGGTAATCGCCCGGCAACAACGTTCAAAGAGTATCTGGAAATGAGCTCACTTGAAGAACTTCCCAGTCGAAAATACGACGCCGACGAGGCCGCCAAGCTGGTCCTGCAGGATCTGGAGCACCAGATCTCTGCCGTGCGTGAGCTGATCTCCACCGCCGGAGAGCACAACGACGAGGGCACCGCCGATTTCGGGGTTGAAATGCTTCGCGGATTTGAGAAGCAGCGCTGGTTCTGGAGCGCCTTCAGCGGCTGATTCCAGCAACTATTCCCTGTAGTACCTGCGGCCCGGAAGTCTCTTCCGGGTCGTTTTCGTTTTATAGCCCAACCGGATTTCATCTGTTATACTCCGGCCTTATGCGAATATTTCTCGCCGGAATGGTGCTTGCGATCATGCTCGGCGCGTGTTCAACGACGCCGGAACGAGCCCCCGAGCCTCCTGAACAAGAAGCACAACCTGAACAGGAACCGATTCTCGATCCTACGGACGAAGCTTACGAGGCGATCAGTCTGGCCATGTCCTTAGGCGACCCGGAAGAAGCGATTGCTGCCTACCAGGACGCTGAACTCGAGGACCCGGAAGCTCCGGAAACGCAAGTACTGCTTGCAAATCTGTACGTCGCCGCCGGTGACACTGATTCCGCACGATCGATTCTCAACTCCGTGCTCGAGGAACACCCGGATCATCCCGAGGCGTTGTTTCTTTTGGCGTTGCTGGAGGGCAGTGCTGGAGATCGGGATCGGGAACAGGAACTGCTGGAACGCTCCCTGGAGAGTGATCCGGAGAATTCCCCAGCACAGGCAGCGCTAGGAGAGATCCAGTTGAGAAATCGGCGCTACGAGGCGGCGGAAGAGGCGTTTGCCGCCAGCCTGGCGGTGGATTCCGATAATTTGGTGGCGCTCATCGGAATGGGGAACGTTAAGCTCCGCACCGACGAGCCGGAAGAGGCGGAAGAGGTGCTTTCCCGGGCGATCGAGAACGCCCCGGATTACAGTTTTGCCTATGCCGACCGAAGTCGCGCCCGGGCGATGCAGTACGAGCTCGAGAGTGCTGAGGAAGATCTGAACCGCGCCGTGGAACTGGAAGCGGACTATCTCTGGCACCGCTACGATCGGGGCCTGGTGCGGCTCGAGCGGAACCAGGTGGAGGGCGCGATCGAGGATTTCGATTGGGTCATCGAGCGTGATCCATCGATCTTTTTGACGTACGTCTATCGGGCGCGCGCCTACGATCAGCGGCAGGATCGAGAGCGGGCGATCGCCGACTACGAGACTGCCCTTGAACGGCGTCCCGATTACTACCCCGGATTTCAACCGCTGGCCACATTGTACTTTGAGGATGAACGCTTCGCCGACGCCGGCCGTTACTTCCGCAAAGCGTGGGAAGAGGGCGACCCTGCAGATCCCCGAGACCATGGAAACGCGTTTCTCGCCGCGCTCTCCTGGAAAATGGCGGGAGATACGCAGCGGGCGGACCGGTTCATGGAAGAGGCGGCGGCGGAGTTGCCGCGGCCTAGTCTGTGGTACGATATGGCCCGCTACTATCTCAGGCCGGGGTACGCCGGGGGCATCACCCGAGCGGTGGAAGACGAAGAGGAGCATTTGTTGAAAACTCGCATGCAGTTCTATCTAGCCGGACAGTTTGAAGCGCTGGATCAGATCAACAGCGCCCGTGAGCTCTATCGCCAGGTGGGGGATACTGAACTTGTGGGATTCGTGGAGACGCGCCTCGCTCGCCATCGCCACGAGAGGATAAGCACCCCCGATTAGGGTGGGGTAGGGTTATGATTGGATTGGAGGGCCTGGAAGCCCACTTGGATAAGGATCGCGCCGTGATCGTCCAGGCTCACGATTTTCCCGACCACGACGCGGTGGGCACTGCCTACGCCTTATCGGAGCTGCTGAAGCGGCAGGGGTGGACCGTCTACCTGGCCTACGGTGGTACGATTCAGAGTGAGTCGCTCCGCGATGCGATCGCAGCCCTGGAGATCGACATTCATCAAGTGGGCGAGCTGGAACTTGCCGATGAGGCACAGCTCATCGTGGTGGATGGGTTTGTGGGAAACTCCAACATGACGACCCTTCCGGGAACGGTGGTAGCGGTCATCGATCACCACCCGCCCCCGTACCCCGCGCAATGTGACTACGTCGACATCCGTGATGAATACGGTTCCTGCTCCACGATTCTGTATGACTACTACCGGACCGCCGGGGTGGCGCTTCCCCACAACGTAGCCACGGCGCTCCTCATGGGCGTGATGATGGATACCGCCTTCATG
>JAWOCO010000173.1:0-7323 GCA_046483765.1 Alkalispirochaeta sp.
GCTTGATTCGCCATCGGCTGCGGGAGCACACGCGGGAGACGATCGCCTTTGCCCGGCACAGCGCGATGCAGATGTATCGCATGTGGATTTTTGCCTGGGATTTAAACACCCGGCGGGAGTGGCGGGTGAAGCAGCCGGAGGACGGCAGCCACGCGGAGCAGGGCTCTGTGGATACCGCGGGGATTCAGGCGATCGCCCGAATCAACCGGGAGTTCTTTCAGCGCCGGGTGGATGTGCGGGGCGCGGTACTTCCCGGGAGCCTCACCACGGCGTGGCGCGGGGAGGCGGTAAGCCCGCCGATCCACTGGCTCACGGGGCAAGCGGGAACTACCGTGCGCCTTCCCCGCTACACCCTGCGTGACCTGGCGCGGGCTGCGTGAGGTGTACCCTGTCGCCGGCTACCGTTTCGCGGGCTGCGTGATGCAGCGGGACCGCGATCTACCGGCCGGGGGCGGATCCCCAGCGGGGCGCCTCAACTGGGCGGTCAGCGGGGGGTGGTGCAACACGTTTGTGTATATAGCGGTCACATTCCCCAGTGCTCCACCTTCTTGCGCAGGTCTGCCGGGACCCGCAACGGTCGACCCGATTCGAGCTCGGCAAACACGCCCTCCTGAGCGACATCAGCACAGAGTTCCTCGTTGACGAGAATCTGCGCCGCAATCATGATCCGCGCCGCCCCCACACTGCGGATCCACATCCGTCCCACCACCGGTTCAAACAGCCGAATCGCGCGCTTGTACTGAATGTTGGTGCGTACCAGAATCGGCGCGTATCCGGCGTCCATTTGCGGCTTCAGCGGCAGTTGCTCCCGCAGCAGCAAAAACCGCAAGTCCTCCAGCCAACGAATGTAGACGATATTGCTCACATGCCCGGCAAAATCGATGTCGTAGGTCTTAACCTCGAAGTCCTTTTCCACGAATAACGGAAGTGATTGCTTATCGATCATGGCCCCTACTTATAGAGATGATTCATTGACAAGGCAAGCCACCCTCGATATAGTACGGCGCACACTGGAGAGATGTCCGAGTGGTTTAAGGAGGCGGTCTTGAAAACCGTTGTGCAGTGACCCTGCACCGTGGGTTCGAATCCCACTCTCTCCGGCCAATCGCGTACCTACGTCACGTACCGCAGCGAAGCGAGGAACGTGACGGCAGGACGAAGTCCGAGGAACGCGATGACTCGAAAGTACGTTGCAGTCGTGTACAACGTTCGGCAGGACGAAGTCCGAGGAATGTGCCGACTCGAAAGGTTGTTGCAAAGCTTTCTCGCGAAGCGAGGAACGTGACGGCAGGACGAAGCGAGGAACGCGGCGACTCGAGCAACGCAACGACTCGAGATTGCAACGCCAACAGTTGAATCGAAATTGGAGAGGTGCGAGAGCGGTTGAATCGGGCTCCCTGCTAAGGAGTTGTACCCTATCCGGGTACCGTGGGTTCGAATCCCACCCTCTCCGTAACGTGTGCCGGGGTGGTAGCGCATCCCCCGTCGTTCGGCATATACTGCTGAGCACACCGATTGTGCCCATAGCTCAGTTGGATAGAGCGTTAGATTGCGGATCTAAAGGCCGGTGGTTCGAGTCCACTTGGGCACGTTGAGGCCGGAAGTTGTGGAAACACAGCTTCCGGCTTTTTGTTTGTGACACCCAGGTCAATCTACGGTGAAGTGGACTCGAAACGTAGGAGCGCCGAGCGATAGCGAGGAAGAGCCGCCATGGATGGCGGCGGCAGCGACGGAGGCGGCCGGGAGGAAGCGGCCAGGAAGGCCGCTTCTGGACGGCGAGTCCACTTGGGCACGTTGAAGCTGGAAGTCACGGAAGTGGCCTCCAGCTTTTTTTGTGAAACACCCCGGAAAGAATCACGGTGAAGTGGACTCGAACCCGGTTGTGATCTCAGGCGTAGATCTCTCCCTCAGCGAGCTGTTCGAGGTACAGTCTCCACGGAAGAATCTCAATACTGTCCTCTGTTTTCCGAGGTGTTTCGTCCTGAGAAACGACGATCGCGCGAACGTGCGGAAGGTCTTCGCGAAGTGCTCGGATTCCCTTGAGATGCTTATCGATCACCATGTCGGTTGCCTTAACTTCTACGGCGACCTTGTCTCCTATCATCAGGTCAACCTCGAAGCCGGAACGACTGCGCCACCAGCTCAATTCTTCGATTCTCCAGTGATAGGACATCCAGGCGCGTGTCTCGAGCACAATCAGATGTTCCAGTGCCCGGCCGAGCTCTTCAGGTGACGGAGTTTCCGACGGGAACGACCGCGTCAGCGCGTTTACTACACCTCGGTCAAAAATCCAAAACTTTGGTCGACTGGTGGCTTTCCGTTTCCGGGTTTTCCTGAAGACCGGCACGCGAAAGGCAATCATCGTGTCCTCGAGTATTTCAAGCCAGACCCCTATGGTGCGGGCAGGTATGCCGGTGTCTGAAGCAATAGAGGCGTAGTTAAGCTCTTCACCGTTCATCAGTGCCAGAGAGTCCAGCAGGTAAGAAAAGCCGGCGACGTTGCGGGTAAGTGATTCCGCTTGGATCTCTTCTCGAATGTAGAGGTCAACATATGACATAAGGTCGATGTGCGCATCGACCGCCCCGTAGATTGCCGGTAAACTGCCGGTTCGCATCCACTGCACCAGATCAAAATCAGGGATCTCCGCAGATAGCAACGGAAACAGGTGGAGATTTCGTGCCCGCCCTGCCAGCAGATTTGCTGCTCCGCGTTTGAGCTTTCGAGCGCTGGATCCAGTGAGCACAAACCGCTGATCTCGGTGTGCAATAAGCCGGTGAACCTCATCGAGAATACCGGGAAGCTTCTGAACTTCATCGATCACGACAGTTCTGTCGGCCGCAGTCTCTTCGGAAATCAACCTGGGTCGTCGAAGGAGCCGAGAGTACACCTGATTGTCCAAAAGATCATAATAGTGAGCATCCGGGAGATCATTTCTGAGGAGAGTTGTCTTACCCGTTGCCCGTGGTCCAAAGAGAAACACACTTCCGCGGGAAAGATGTTGGGTTATATCGAGACTGCGCCTATACAGCTCCACATCCAGATAATAGCAGTGAATGCGTGATTCCGGCAACATACTTGCCGATTTGCATGTAAATCGGCAACTCCGTTGCCTAAAACACAAGCTTCGTGAGCTTGGTGTTACTCGTCCCGTTTTTTGTAGTACCGGCCTGAGGCGAAGCACTCCAACTGGCCGTGCCATGCTGCTCGGCCCAATCCCGATCGATTTCCGGTGAAACCACCACCTCCGTCATCTGAGAGTAATGCGTGTACCTGACGGGACGCGGTGGACGGCGAGTCCACTTGGGCACGTTTAGGCCGGAAGTTGCAAAACCAAAGCTCTCGGTTCTTTTGTGATCCCCCAATTCCCAGATACGCCATATTGAGTGCAACAAATTGATGTCATCTTGATGAAAGCCGGGAACGCCGCAGCTTCGGTCTACTCTACTTCTCCGGCAAGGATTGTTGTATACTTATTATAGATGCCGACGGTTTTCAGGATGGATGGCTTCAGATTCTTCTTCTATTCGGGTGATCGGAGTGAGCCGATTCACGTCCATAATGAGTTCTTCCATGATTGAAATCCAAGTGGCCGATGCTGCTGATACACGTTACTGATGACAGACTCGTCGTAGAGTTAGACGACGGAAGGTCAATATCTCTTCCTCTCAGCTGGTACCCTCGATTACTCCACGCTACACCCGAAGAACGGAAAATTATCAACTCATTGGTCCAGGTAGTGGAATCCATTGGCCGGATCTAGATGAAGACCTCAGTGTCGAGGACCTCTTAGCGGGACGCAGATCTCAAGAGAGCCAGACATCGCTTCGGAAATGGTTGGACGGCCGCAACGAATCGGAGTAGACCACCCTGCCGAGACGGCGATCGCGCGAATGTGGCGATGATCAGCTCGGGATATTGGTGTGCGTCTCCTCGGAATTCACCTGCCCCTCGCCCGTGGAAACCGCGTGATTCCGGCAACACACGTGCCGATTTACATGCAAATCGGCAACTCTATTCCCTAACTCTATTCTCTAACTCTGTTGCCTAAAACGGGAGCTCCGTGAGTTCGGTGTTGCCGGTCTCGTTGCCTGAGGGATCCTGCGCGCGCAGCAGAAGATGGTAGCGCCGGCCCGGGTCGAAACCGTCCACCCGGCCGGTAAAGGCCGGGGGCGGATCGTTCTGCGCGCTGTATACGGGAAATCCGCCGGCGGTGATGTACTGCTGGGCGTAGTCCCGGTTGATCTCCGGGGTGACCGCCACCGCCGCAGCCTGGTCGACAAATTCCGCACCCACCGGGACCTGGTCAGTAGGTGTACCGGTGGTGTCCAGACGATAGAGCACGTACTCAACCGGATCGCGGTCCAGGGCGAGGTCGAACGTCAGTTGTGCGCTGCCGCTCCCGATGATCTGCGCGCTTTGGATACCCACCCGTGGTTCTATCGGCGCGGTGTAGGTGCCGTCCACGTACCCGGTGGTGCTCCACACCGGCGCGTCGGTGTCCGGGGAGACGTCCGGATCGCGGGTATCGAGCGTGTCCGTGCGGATCATCTCCAAGCCGGCATCGGTGATGTAGTGCATAAAGCCGGAGTCCGTGGCCTCAGCGATGTCGGTTTCGATATCACCGGCGCCGGCGCCCTCCACGTACCCCAGAGAAAGCACGTGAAAGCGCTCCTCCTGAGTTGCCGCGGTCATCAGCAACTGCCGCACGCGATCACGGTTTTCGCGGTAGAAACGATCGTTATAGGGAGCGCCCTCGTCACTATCCAACCGATAGCTCTCAAACATCAGGTAGTCGATCTGGGCTCCCGCGTTGTGGGTGTAGTGCGCCAGCCGGGGATCAAAAAAGAAGAGGCCTCGGTTCTGGACGATAATCGCCTCCGGGTAGTCACTGGTGAGCCGATCCAGGAACTTTCCCAGTCCCGGGGCGGTCCACTCATATTCGGAGGGCACGCCCGTTGATGATCCGTCCTGGGTGAGCTGCTCATTCTCCCTCGAGCTGAAGGCGGCGTAGCTATTGGGTCCCATCGTATCGATCGTGTCCAGAAAGAGGCCGTCGAATCCGAGGCCGCCGGACCCCACGAGTTCACTGATGCCGTAGTGTCCGTCATCGGCACGGGTTTGCCGGCGAAGGGACTGATACCAGGCGGGGTCGCCGATGTTTACGAAGAAGGAGCCGAAGTTGGGATTGAAGTCCGGTCGGCCGTCACCATCGCCTCCGGCGTTGGGGGCGTTATTGCGGTCGCCGTCATCCAGATAGTAGGAGGCCCAGCCGCCGGCGCCGGAGGTAACGCCGGGTGTGTAGTCGCTGGGCAGCCGCGCCCCGTCGGGGAGGGGTGCCTCCGGCCGGGGATCTACTACCGGACCACTAAACGCGCCGTCGTTGGGATTGTGAGGGTTGTAAAAGCGCTCCTCCGCCTCCAGCGCCTGCCAATCAGGCACGTACTGTCCATCAACTACATCAAAGTAGGGCGTGACCCGCACGTCCTCCCCGACGGAAATATAGGCGATCACCGTGGTCCGGGGGCCGGTGGTCTGGATGCGGCGCACCGCGGCGCGCAGTTCATCGCTGGACAGCCCCTGGTTGAGGTCCGGGTGGACAATTGCCAGGTCGAAGCGGGCGAGATCGCGGACGGCCTGGGCGGTGAGCGGCCCGTAATAAGCGGCGTAATTGGTGGCTGTCCCGGAAACTGGACCTGGTTCCGGTAGATCATCGTCGGCTGATTCAGACAAAAAATCGGTGGGGTTGCGGCATCCCGCCAGGACCATGGTGAAGAGCATCCCAACGAGCATCCCCGTTCGGACCCAGATTTTTACCTTCATGAATGGAAGAAACTTTATACCGAACTCCGAAAGCCGACAAGTATCTTTGATTCTCCGGGATCTGAGCGCCCAGCCCACGGAGGTGGAGCTGGTGATCGCCGCCGATGACAACGGCGGTGGGGCGGCGGCGGAATTCCGCTACGCCGCGGCAGAACCCTGGGTTCGACGTATGGAAACCGTGAACCTGATGCTCGCCGAGTGACCCGATTCCATCTATTGATAATTCCCCATAGGTACGTTAGTATCCTCGGACATTCGCGTACGGAGAGGTGCGAGAGTGGTTGAATCGGGCAGACTCGAAATCTGTTGTACGGCTCGTCCGTACCGTGGGTTCGAATCCCACCCTCTCCGCTCCGAATTGCCCGTCGTATCGAATGGAGAGGTGACCGAGTGGCCGAAGGTGAACGCTTGGAAAGCGTTTGTACCCTAACCGGGTACCGAGGGTTCGAATCCCTCCCTCTCCGTTATTTTTGCCCCTTCGGTGTTGAAGCCTGGGTCCTGTGCAAGTCGTCGTCGCCTAACCCCGTCAGGTCCGGAAGGAAGCAGCGGTAAGCGATTGATAGCTGTGCCGCAGATCACTCGGGTGGAGCTGGAGGGGTTTTTTTTGGAGCTGCCATGTCGTATGAAGTAACTGCCACTCGCCGTCGGCCCCGTACCTTTGACGAGATGATCGGCCAGGATTTTGTCGTGGCCACCCTGAAAAACAGCCTGGCCTCCGGCCGAATCGCTCACGCCTACCTGGTCTCCGGTCCCCGGGGGGTGGGCAAGACTAGCGCCGCGCGCATCCTCGCCAAAGCGCTGAACTGTCCCGACGGCCCCAACCCCGACGGCTGTGAGGATTGGGCGGGAAGCGAGGAGATCGCCCGGGGAACCGCCCTGGACGTGATAGAAATAGACGGCGCCTCCAACACCAGCGTCAACGATGTGCGCGAGATCAAGGACGAGGTGCTGTTTGCCCCCAACGACGCGCGCTACAAGATCTACATCATCGATGAGGTGCACATGCTCTCCAACAGCGCCTTTAACGCGCTGTTGAAAACGATCGAGGAACCGCCGCCATACATCGTCTTTATCTTTGCCACCACCGAGATCCACAAAGTCCCCCCCACGATTCGCAGCCGCTGCCAGCAGTTTAACTTTCGCCTGATTCCGATGGACGAGATCAAGGCGATGCTGGCGCAGGCCGCCACCGATATGGGGCTCGAGGCTGACGACGACGCCCTGGCGTGGGTGGCCAAGGAAGCCACCGGGAGCCTGCGCGATGCGTACACCCTGTTTGATCAGGTGGCGGCGTTCTCCGACGCCCGCCTGCAACTCGAGGTGATCCACGCGAAGCTAGGCTTGCTGGGGCTGGAACGGCTCAACGCGCTGATGACGGCGATCATGAACGAGCAGCCTGCCGAAGCGCTGGAGATCGTGGACCAGGCGATGCAATCCGGGGTGGCGGTGGAGCGCTTTGACATGGATCTTGCCGACTACCTGCGGACGTTGCTTCTCATTTCC
>JAWOCO010000020.1:0-17796 GCA_046483765.1 Alkalispirochaeta sp.
CTTCCATCGGCGCGGAGAATGCGGGACAAGAGACCGCCCTCGTACTCGAGGGTCAGGCTCCCCCGGGGACCGGCAACGCGCCGGATTACTCCCTGATCCAGATCCACGGTGGTGGGATCCAGCGTGGATCTGGATCAGGGAGTAATCCGGCGCGTTGCCGGTCCCCGGGGGAGCCTGACCCTCGAGTACGAGGGCGGTCTCCTATCCCGCATTCTCCGCGCCGATGGAAGCTGGACCACGGTAGCGCGCGAAAACGGTGGCCTGCGGCGAGTGGTCGCCGTGGAGCACAGTACCGGTGCCGTGGAGCGGGTGCGCTACGAGTCCGACGATCGGCGGGTGTACGTCGATCCCGACGGCTACGAGACGACCTATGAGGTAACCGGCCACCGCGTACGGTCGGTGACGTTTCCCACCGGTCTCAGGCGCTGGTATGCGTACGATCGACGGCGGCGGCTCATCTCTTGGAGCGACAATCGCGGCGGTGGCGAACGGCTCACCTACGATGACCATGGCGCCCGGACGGCGGTGGAGCGCAGCGACGGCACATGGCAACGCGTCCAGCGCGATTCCCAGGGTCGCATTCTTCGCGTCGAAAGTGACCGCGGAACGGTTGCGCGCTACCGATACCATACGGACGGCACCGTTGCGGAAACGACCGACGCCACCGGGCACAGCCGCACCTTCACCCAGCTCCCGGGGCGTGCGCTGCGGATCACCTCGCAGGGACACGCTCTGGCCCGGATTCAGCTGGACCCCCGCGGCAATCCCATCGAGGTTCAGCGCAGCGACGGCCGCCACGAGCGCCGCGTCTTTGACGAGCTGAACCGGATCACGCAAGTCACCGTGGACGGGGTAGCTACCGTGGAACGTACGTATGATCGCGCCGGTCGCCTGGCATCGATTACTACCGCGGACGGGCTGGTGACGTATCGGTACGGAGCCACGGGCAAACCGGTAGAAATTTGCCGCGACGGCAGTACCCTGGAGACACTCCGGTATGATTCGACCGGCAATCGCACGGGCCGCACCCTCCACGACGGCACCGACGAGGAGTTCCAACGCACGCCGGCGGGACGGATAACCGCGATGCGTCTGCGCGACGGGTCCCAGTGGCACGTCGCCTACGACGCCCGGGGGCGCCCGGTAGAGATCAGGGAGGAATCCGGAGCGCGACGGCGGGAGTTCGCCTATGCCCGGGATGGGCGCGTTCTGAGCACGTTTTCCCTCCAGGAGGGCCTGGTGGAATACCTGTACGACTCCTACGGCGCACATATCGGCTATCACTACGGTGATGGGTCGCGGCACCGGCGGCAAGTACACCCGGGAGGGCGCGTAGAACTCGAAACGCCGGAGGGTCAGAATCTGGAGATCGACCTCGACGCCGCCCACCGACCCCGCCGGATACGGAGCGCCTCCGGCGACCCACTGATCTACCGCTACCGGGCTGATGCCACGGAGATTCTGCGCGGTACTGAAACGGTACGGCGGGAAGAGGTTGACCGCTTTGGGCGGCTTCGGGCAGTCCATTTTCCTGATGGCAGTAGCGAGACCTGGTCCTACACGGACGGGGGCCGCACGCGGGTGTTCACCGACCGCCGCGGCGCGGTCCACCGGGAAGAGCGCGACCATTGGCACCGACCGGTCACGTTTACCGCCGGCGATGAATACCAGGTGCGGTGGACCTACGCGGGAGAATGGGTCCATGAAACCCGCAGCGACGGTACCTCCCGGCGCTACCGCCGGGACGCGGCCGGAGCCGTAACGGAGGAGCACTCCTCCACCGCTGTGGTCCGGCGCGTCGGCGCCGATCGCGGAGCTCACCGGATTGAAACGCACACGCCCGACGGACAGTTGCTCGAGCGGCTCGTGTTCGATGCACAGCGACGACTTGTGGAAGAGTGGTCCCGGATCGGCGGGACGGTCCGCTCAGCAGCGTATCGGCCGGATGGGGTGCAGGAACACCGGCTGATGGGATACCGCGAGCGACGGGAAGATACGGTTCCCGCGGTCGAGTCGGTGCACCGGCGGGAGGGTGCTGCTCCGGTGCGGGTAGCACGCACACCGGCGGGGCTACCGCGACAGGTCCAATCCGACGACTATTCCGCACTGATCAGTTGGATCGCTCCCGGGTTTCCCGCCGAGGTGGAGGTCCACCATGGCGATCGTCACGTACACCAGCGCTACACCTATCGCAATGACCGACTGGCAGCCTACGAGCTGTTGGGAGTGCAACTGCGGACCTACGATACCAGCGACTCCGGGGAACTCGTGACGATTCGCTGCGGCGATGGATCGCGCGCGATCACCACCGACCCCTACGGCAAAATTCTCGCCGAAACGGTGCAGCTTCCAGAGCTGCCTACCGTCACCTCCCACCATCTTCGCGATCGGCACGGCCGCGTACACGTTACGGAAACCGATGTCGATCACGCGCCGGGGATTTCCAGACAGACGATCCAGTACCTGCCGCACCGAAGGGGCGCGCGCATTACCGCAGCCTCTATCGCGCTGGAGGTACTCGACGGCGATTCCGAAACTACCCTGACGATCGATGAGGAGTTCACCGTGACCGTGAGCCCCGACGCGCTTGAAGTCGCCGACCTCCTGACGGTGAGATTTCGTCACGGTCCGGGAGGTGAGACCACCCTCTCCACCGTGGAACAGTCCCGCGGCTCGGGATTCGAGGCGGTGCTCGACGCGGGAGTACAGGTACGCAACGACTTGGGACAGATCATCGCTGAACAGCGAATCGACGGGTACACCCAGACGTTTGAATATGATGCCGGGGGACGTCTCACCGCCGCCTCCGGCGGACCGGGAGGGGTGATTACGGCGCTGGAGCCTGCGGTCGCCCGCGAACTCACGGAGAGCTGGCACCAATCCGGGGTATCGGTGGCGCCGCCGGAACCACGACGCAGCGTCAACCAGCACGACCTGTTGTACGCAGGGAGAGCCTCCACCCAGAGCGACAGCGCCGGCCGGATCGTTGCGGCTCAGGGGACGACCCTCGCCTATGACGAGACCTCCGGTAGACCGCAGCGGATCACTGACGATCGGGGAAGCGCGTGGACTGTTGTGCGGGACGCCGCGGGAAATCCGGTGCTCATCGGTGACTCCGCCGGGGAACGGCGGTGGATCGCCTCTACCGTAGACTACCCCACCCGGGGTGGCACCCTGCAGGTACGCACCTGGACCACGGGGGGCGGTTTCCCGCAGCAACCGGTGGCCCGCTACCGCCCCGGCTCGCGGGAGACCTCAGAAACGGCGGGCGCCGGGCGCTCAGCGGAGAGCTGTGTGGAAGTGTCCCGCAACGGCCGGTTGCTCCTGGTGGCAGATCAGGATGCGATCTATGTGCCGTACACCGACGTACGCGGCACCACCTGCGGCCTGGCACAGATCAACCGCACCACCAGAAGCGTGAACTACCAGGCGTGGTCTGTCGTCCTACCGGAGGTCGACGTGGGCCTCATCAGCCCACCGGAGGAGGGACCGCAGTTTCCTTCGGCGCTGCCCTATGATCGGATGGTGTACGGCATGTTCCACCTGCCCGACACGGACGTACTCTGGGGCGTGGAGCGCGCCTATCTGCCTGCCCTGGGGAGGTTCACCGCAATTGACCCGGCCCTTCATCACCTGGACTGGTTTAGCTACGCCGCCGGTGACCCGGTTAACTTCACGGACGCCGCGGGGCTTCGATTCATTCCGATTAACGCCGGTCTTACCCACTTTCAGCAGCAGGGATGGTGGAATGATGACCCCCTGGGGGACCGGGGAACGGCCACGGTGGGTAGTTCCGGCTGCGTTCTCACCGGAGTGTCCAACATGATTAATACGATCAGCGGCACCTCCGCCTCAGATCCGGGAACACTGAACTGGTATTGTCAGGAGGGATTCTACCGGGAGGGAAACTTGCTGGCCACCGAGGATACGGCGGAGATTCTGCAGGCCGCCACCGGTCACCACATCGAAACGATATCCTTCGATCCGCACACGGTAGATATGAACCGAGTAGCCTCGGCGATCCAGGATGATACGATCCAGCAGTATGCTGCTACCGCCCGGATCAGAACGTATCGGACCAACGCCGATGGCTCCATAGACGAGTACCAGCATACCGTGAACGTGGCCGGTTTCGACGAGCGCGGCCAACCGATTATCCACGATACCAGCACCCGCAATCGAACCGCTCTCGATCACCGTGAGGAGGTACTGCGCTACGATGTCTACGCGGTGTCGAATTGCCGCGGGTATTAGCGGTGGAATGTGTCGACCGGTCCGTTGTCGGAAGCAACTCGGACGTCACCGGCGCCGGGCAGCCGATCGCCCGTTGTCATCCGTGGCCGCCACCGCCATAATACGCGCCATGGCACAAGAACAGACATATGTAATGCTCAAACCCGGCGTACTGCAACGCCGGCTGGTGGGCGAAATTATCGGGCGCCTCGAGCGCAAGGGACTTCAGGTGAGCGGGCTCAAGATGATGCGGATCCCCGAGAGCACCGCCAAAGAACACTACGCGGAGCACGACGGGAAGCCGTTTTTCGGCGATCTCATTAGCTATATCACCTCCGGTCCGGTGGTGGCGATGGTAGTGACCGGCGAGGACGCGATCAGTCGGGTACGGCTTCTTGCCGGAGCAACCAAGGTTGACCAGGCGCAACCGGGTACGATCCGCGGAGACCTTGCCTCGGTGACGACCAAGAACATCATTCACGCCTCAGACTCACCGGAGAGCGCGGAACGGGAAATCGGCCTGTTTTTCTCCCCGGATCAGATCGTTGCCTGGGATGATCCCAACGCGGAGTGGACGGTCTAAGGTGGCCTCCGATCGTTCCGATTCCCCTGCGGGCTTCGTCCCGCAGTGGGACCTCTCATCGGTCTACCCGGGGCTCGAATCCGCGGAGTTTGACAGAGATCTTTCTCGTCTTGCAGCGGTTATAGAGTCCAGCCGGACGATCATTGCCGACACCACCCTGCGCAAAACCGATCCTTCGACGTGGTTGCATCGAGTGCTACAGGAGATTAACGAAGCCGACGATCTCTACGAAACGCTTGAAAGCTACTGCTATTCCTCCTACTCGGTGGATACCGGCAACCAAGCCGCGATTGCGGCGCTCAATCGCGTAGCCGAGGCCGGGGTACCGATGGCCTCCGAGGCGGTTGAGTTCCGCGACGCCCTGTCAGAGATAGAACCACAACTTGATGCGCTCATTTCGGAAGATGCGGAGCTCCAAGGCTACCGGTACGTGCTCCGGGACGAGCTCTACTTCCAGACGCGGCAGCTTACCGCGCCGGAGGAGACGCTGGCGGCGGACCTGTCCCGCTCCGGCGCCGATGCCTGGTCCCGAATGCACGAGACGATCTCTTCGACCCTCGAGGAGCCGTGGGAGGAAGACGGGCGGGAGGTACGCAAGACGGTGGTAGAACTGCGGGCGCTGGCGTTCAATCCGGACCGCACCGTTCGGCGCCGCGCCTGGGAACGGGAGCTTGCCGCGTGGGAACGGGTGGAGACCCCCTTGGCGTTTGCGATTAACGGTGTTAAAGGGACCACTCACACCTTGAACTCTCGTCGCGGATGGGAGTCCACCCTGGACCGCTCCCTGCGGCAGAACCGGTTGAGCCGCCCCGCCCTGGAGGCGCTCATCTCCACTATGCGTGAGTCGCTGCCGATCTTCCGGCGCTACCTCGCCGCCAAGGCTCGCGCGCTCAACCTGCCGAAGCTTTCCTTCTACGATATCTTCGCTCCGGTGGGCCAGGACAGTACCAGCTGGTCCTACGCCAACGCCATGGAGTTCATCGGCGAGCGGATCGCGGAGTTCGACCCGGACCAGGCGGCGTTTATCCGCACCGCCCACGATAACCAGTGGATCGATGCCCGCCCGCGCCCGGGCAAAGTGGGAGGTGCGTACTGCATCGATTTCCCCACCGTGGGCGAGAGCCGGATTCTTGCAAACTTCGACGGTACCTATGATGGGATGAGCACCCTGGCCCACGAGCTGGGCCACGCCTGGCACTCACACCAGCTCCGGGATCTCCCGGCGATGCAGGCCCACTACCCGATGACGTTGGCGGAGACGGCGAGCATCTTTACCGAGACGCTGGTGTTCTACAGCGCCCTGGAGACAGCCACCGGCGAGAATGAGCTCTACATCCTGGAGCAGTTTCTCCAGGGAAGCACCCAGGTCATCGTGGACATCCTGTCGCGGTTTCTGTTCGAACAGGAGCTGATGGAGCGCCGCGCTCAGGGAGAGGTCTCCGCGGCAGACCTGAAGGAGATGATGCTCTCGGCGCAGAAACAGACCTACGGTGAGGCGCTGAACCCGGAGGAACTACATCCGTACATGTGGGCGGTGAAAGGGCACTACTATCGCCCGGAACTGGCGTTCTACAATTTTCCCTACGCCTTCGGCCAGCTCTTTGGGCTGGGACTGTACGACCAGTACGCTCAGGCTCCCACGGGGTTTGCTCCACGCTATCGGCGCCTTCTGCGCGAAACGGGACGCAAAGACGCGGTCACGGTCACCGCGGAGGCGGGTTTCGATATCGAGACCCCCGCGTTCTGGCGCGGAGCGATGGGCCGAATCGAGCAGCTGGTAGACCGATTCGTCACGGCGGTGGAGGCGTAGCGGGGTACTGTGGTAGGGCGGGCGCCGCCGGGGCCCGCGGTGCGCGAGCGAACAAGCCCTTTACAAAGCCCCCGGGAATTGCCTATTGTGGGCGGACGTCAGGCGCCGTACCCAAGTGGTAAGGGAGAGGCCTGCAAAGCCTTCATTCGCCGGTTCGAATCCGGCCGGCGCCTCTCAGCGACACCAGCCCTCCCCTGCGGGAGGGCTTTTTCGTGGTGGGTGCCTCCCGTGCCGAGTAAGCCTATGGGGTGGTCGCGGCGCGCCGCAGATAGAGCTCCAGCGCCACATGCATCATGGCGTGATCAAACTCCGCGTTGCGCCCGCCACCGACCAGCTCCTCCACCGGCACCAGCTCCACGTCAATAATTTCGTTCTCGTCGAGGTCCTGATCGCCACCGGGATGGACGCACTTCTCCGCGAGATACGTGTGACACCGATTACCCATGAGCGCCGGATTGGGGTTGACGCTCCCCAGATAGCGCACATCCTCCGATACATACCCAGTTTCTTCCTTCAACTCGCGGATAATCGCCGTGGTGGCATCCTCGCCGGGGTCCACCACGCCCCCGGGAAACTCCAGGCTCACCGTCATGCTTCCGTGGCGAAACTGGCGCACCATCACAAAGCACTCCCGGCCCTGGGTGTCGGTGGTAAGCGCTACCACGTTGGCCCAGTCCGGGGCATCCATCACGTAGTAATCAGCCTCTCGTCCATCAGCCGCCTGACGCCGGCTCCGCACCAGCGTAAACACCGGCGTATCCACCAACGTGTTACGGTCGAGCTCCGTCCACAGCAGGTGATGTTCGTGTCGTTCGTCCATGGGGGCGTATGCTATCCTAGAGCACGGGTGGAGACTACCTCTTCACCGCGCTCGCTTGACAGCCGTTCGCTTGACTTCCGCTCGCTTGACAGTCGCTTACGAAACCGAGAAGAGTAATGGTATGCTCTCAACACGGATACGGAGACTGATCTCAGCACTCGGAGAAGGACTTCTTGAAAAGGAAGAGGTTCTCCGACTCACACTGCTCGCCGCCGCCGCCGGTGAAAACACCTTTCTCTACGGTCCCCCGGGGGTTGCCAAGAGTCTTTTAGCCCGGCGGATTTCGTATGCGTTCCGCGACGCCAAGACGTTTGAGTATCTCCTTGGTCGATTCACGACGCCGGAGGAGCTGTTCGGTCCCGTATCTATCAGCCGCCTGAAAGACGCTGATCGCTTTGAGCGGGTGGTGGATGGCTTCCTTCCCAGCGCGGAGATCGTATTCCTCGATGAAATTTGGAACGCCTCCTCACCAATTCTCAACTCGTTGCTCACGGCGATCAACGAGCATCGGTTTCGAAACGGCAGTGAAGAGCTCCACCTTCCCCTGCGCACGGTGATCGGGGCAGCGGGGCAGCTGGTCCCTAGTGAGCCGGGCCTGCGAAACCTGTGGGATCGGTTCCTCCTGCGGTTGCCGGTAGCCCCCGTCCAGCAACCGGAGGCGTTTGTTCGCCTCCTGCAAGACAACGACCCGCTTGACAGCGATCCGGTTCCCACAGAGGACAAGATCACCGCCGATGAGCTCGACGAGTGGACCGATGCCCGCGATAAGGTGACGATTCCTGCCGACGTGGCGGGCCTGATCGTAGATATCCGGGAACGGCTGGCGCGACACAACAGCATGACTCAGGAGGATGAGGAGATGCTCCCGATTGAGGTCAGCGACCGCCGCTGGAAACAGGCGTCGCGCCTCCTGCGGACCAGCGCCTTCCTCAATGGTCGCACGGCGGTGGATGCACTGGACTGCATCATCTTGCGCCACTGTCTGTGGTCCCGAGAAGCTGACATTCCGGTGGTAAACACCATCATTGAGGAGGCGTTGCGCAGTTACACCGTCTCCGGGCGCTTCGATCCGGATATGATGCGTCGCCGTTTGGACACCGCCATGGAACAGCTGCGAGGAGCAACTACCAGTGAAGAAGAGGAAGACGCCACCGAACCGGTTCAGTATCGTGGCGAGTACTACCGCATAGAAGAGTTCGTGGATGACCATATCGCGCTGATCTGGATCGTTGATTTCGAAAACCTCAGCGAGAACGATAGTCAGGATACGGATCTCTTCTTCTACGGCGACAGTGATGACTACGCCTACTCCGAGCGCTTGCCGATCCGGCGCATCTCGGACGATACCCTGGAAATCGACGGGCAGGTGTTTCCGCTGGAGACGCGGCCGGTGCGGCGAACGATTCAGCACCGTGTCGACCCGGCGGCATCGCAGCAGGAACACCTTGTCCGAGAACTCACTGCCATCCGTGAAGAGGTAGACGCGATCCTGCAGAGTATCGCCGGATATCGGAGAGTCACCGACGACGAAGCGGTGCAGCACCTGTTTGTTCACCGCAGCTACGCAGAAATCGTGGCCTCCAGTATGGCGGAAGCGGAACGGGTGTTTGCACTCCTGCAGACGGACGTTCACGCGGCGATAGCATCTGTGGAGGAGGCCTCTCGTTAAGGCGGGGCACATGCGAGATACCCGGGGCGCACTCTATCGGGAACTGTATCACTTTCTCACCTCGGAACATCTCGGTCCGCGGCCATCCTCCGCCACCGCCCGGGATCTCCCGCGACCGCTCGCGCGGAGCTTGGTTCACTTCTACTCCCTCTTGAGGACGGCCACTCTGGAAGCGCTGACTCCCAATGTGGCGGATCTCGTGGCATCAGCCGTGTCCCAGTGGTTTCAGCAGGTATGGCACGATCTGGAAGACGCGGTTCCCCGCGTCCCCGCGCAGAGCGATGCGCCGGCCGCCGCGAAAGCGCCCCCCGCCGGACGTGTCCACCGTCTCAACGAATACCGCCGGCTCTACCCGCAAGCCGAGAGCGCGTGGGATGTGCTCGATACGCGTCTCCGACATGCTACCTCCCCGGCAGCGCTCGCCGCGATAGACCACCTCCTGGAGCAGACCCGCTGGGAGTGTGAATTACAGCGTCGGGAGACGATGCAGGAGCGCGGACTCCGGCGGGCAGCCACACCCCTGGCAGACCATCTCAATGAGGTTATTCCCGTGGTGGCAGCGGCAGACCGACGGTGCCGGGATCTGTTTCACCGGCCCGGGGCGTGGCGGATCTTCGATGAAACACCAGCGCAGGTGCCGTGGCACCGGCTGGAGACGGCTCATTCCCGTCTGGAGCAGGACGCCGACATGCAGCACCTCACCGAGGCCCTCGTACGGGGAGTCTCGCAGCCGGAGGCAAAAATGGTCTGGCGCAAGGTACCGGTAGAACGCATTACCTCCGAAGAGTTTGAGTATGGCTTGGGCGATATCGATGGACTCCACGGGATCAGCGGTGTGCAATCGGCCCTCCCCAGTGAACTCGGCCTGCTGGCGACCGCTCCCACGGAGGATCTGTTTGCCCGCAAGCTCGCCGAGCAAGACGTCCTGGCACTGCACAGCAATCGGTATCACAGGCGCGTGTCATATCGCACGGACTACCATTGGGAGTACGTGCCCACGGAGTACCGCCCGGGAACGATCATGGTCTGTCTCGATACTTCCGGCTCCATGCAGGGAGAGGCTGCGGCAGTGGCCGAGGGAATCCTCTTCGGCCTGGTACGGGCCGCGATCGCCTACCAGCGTCGGATCTCGATCTATGCCGTGCGGGGCCGGTTACGGCACCTCTCCTTGGACTCGCCGCTATCGGAAACCACCACCGACCCCCACGGCACACAGGACGATGGCGCGGTACCAGGAAATCTCCCGGTACAAGAAAACGGTCCGGTAACGGCGCGCTCCCCGAGCCGCGTGCTGGAACAGGATCTTCTGGCTCTCCACCGATTCCTCGATACCTCCCAAACGGGTGGCGCCGACATCTCTCCCACACTAGAGGCGGCGCTGCAGGATGTTTCCTCCGATGGCAGAGCGGTGGTCGACCTGGTTGTCGTCAGTGACATGCAATTTCCCCGCATCGGTGCCGCCCACCAGCTTGCCCTGGACGATCTCCAACGGCGCGGCCTGGCTATCGCGCACGCGATCACCATCGGCGAACGCCCGATGCGGGACCCGATGAACGTGTTTGATCACCGGTGGCACTACAACACGGGACATGATGCGCTCACCCGCGGGCTGGATCGCAAGGGAATGGTCGGATTTCGCTACGAACACATCCCGATTTAAGCTCTTTTCGGAAATTGCACATCCCTATATCCTTGGTCTTCGGAGGTTTTGATGACAATCGCATTGGTATACGGTTCAGTCCGAGAGGGTCGTCTGGGTATTCGGTTGGCCCGATTTCTGGAACACCGAATGACCGCACGAGGACACCATGTGCTCATGATAGACCCGGAGACGTTTCAGCTCCCCCTTCTGGAGCGGCGCATGGTTGATTACGAGGTGGGAACGGCGCCTTCCGCTGTGGAACAGGTGGGTGATCTGTTTGCCTCCGCGGAAGCGTATGTCTTTGTCACCGGAGAATACAACTATAGCGTGCCTCCGGCGCTGTCCAACATTATCGCCCATTACATCGAACAGTTTCACCACAAACCCGCCGCCCTGGCCAGTTATTCCTATGGTCCCTTTGCCGGGGTCCGCGCAATGGAGCAGCTGCGGTCCATGCTGGCGGGAGTGGGACTCATCACCACCCCCCGCTCGATGCCGGTACCGGCGGTGCAGGATGTCTTTGACGATGAGGGCATCACCGACCGTGAGGATATTCAGAGCTGGGCTGATGATTTTGTCGCCGATCTGGAGTGGTATGCCGCAGCTCTTACCTCAGCTCGTGGGGAGCAGTAGGGAACGTCCTCTTTGACCCATCCCGGGCGAGCGCCTCTCCGGGTGTTGGGTCAATTTTGCCCATCGTAAACGGGTATTTTCGACCCTGTATCAGAACGAACCACCATCGGCACAGTGAGCGACGACCGACACGGGCGCGGAACGCCGATTTTATCGAATTAAATCACTGCTGTGTAATGAGATAGAACATTTCTGAAAGACAAATGCCAAGTTGGCACACTTCCTGCTTATAGTTATGTGCAAGACGTGCAGATGTGGCGGAGACCACAAGGGCGCCAGTTCGGGCCCGGGCTTCGGCTAAACATACACAAGGTACTGCACGGACACATACAGGAGGTATGGTATGAACTATATGACGGTACGACGACCCAACAACGGAGTAGGCACGTGGAACGACTTCGATCGGCTCTTTGAGTCTGTTTTCAACAACATGCCTAGTTGGAAAGACCGGTCTCCCGCAGTAGACATCCGTCAGGATGACAACATGTATGTCATCGATGCGGATCTACCTGGAATGACCGAGGACCAGATTGATGTGCGGGTGGAGAATGATCTGCTGGTGATTTCAGCTACTGCAGAAGAAACCAACACCGAAAAAGACACCGAAAAAGGAACTGATGAGAGTTCGCCGGAGTTCATCGTTCGCGAACGGTCGGCTCGCTCCTTCTATCGCAGTTTTGCCCTGCCAAAGGATGCGGACGCGGGTCATATCGATGCAACCTTCCGCAACGGTGTTCTCACGGTTCAGCTTCACAAGAAGCCGGAATCCAAACCGCGGCAGATTGAAATCAAGCGCGGCTAACCCGTACAGCACAGCACGTGCGGAATCGTAGATGTGAGGGACAAGGCGACAGCTTCGGCTGTCGCCTTTTTTTGCTCATGAGGAAGTGAATATCTGCGCCTACAGATTCACATCGAAAATAATATCGAAAAAGGTTATTTTTCTGTTTTAGTCACCTAAATTTGACATTTACGGGCTCACGCATGGTCCGCCGAACCGTATGAGCGCCTGGGCGATTGCGTGCCGCCGGGAATTACCGTACCACAGAGCCATGTACAGAGGCATGTTTGGAGCAGTCACGTGAACAAGGTCGTTCTTCTCGGCAATCGTCTCTTCATGAAGTTCCCCGATGTGGAGTACTTTCGCACCCGCGCCACGGAAGCGAACGCCACGATCGTGTCCACCGAGGGCTATTCCGAAGATCAGATCCTGGAAGAACTGCAGGATGCCGCTGCCATCGTGCTGATCGGTCATCCGGTCACTGCCCAGATGATTTCCGCCGCCCGCCGGTGCCGGCTGATCATGACGCTCTCAGTGGGATACGATGTGGTCGACGTGCAGGCAGCCACCGCGCAGGGCATTCCCGTTTCCAATTGCCCCCTCTACTGCAGTGAAGAGGTCGCCCAACACGCAGTCACACTGGCCCTGACGGTGGGACGCAAAATACACGAGCTGATTCCCCATACCCGGTCCGGCGGATGGGACTACAAACAGGTGCGCCCGATTCATACCTTGCGCAACCGCCGCTACGGGATTATCGGCCTCGGTCGCATTGGCCGTCACAGCGCGCGCCTCGCACAGGGGCTCGGTATGCAGGTGGTGGCCTACGATCCCTACGTGGACGATGACATTTTCGAGATGCTTGCAGTGGAGCGCTCCTACGAACTGTTTCCGATGCTTGAATCGGTGGACTACCTCACGGTCCACAGTCCCCTCACCGATGAAACCTACCACTTACTCGATGAGGCGGCGCTGGCGGTAATGCAGCCGCACAGTGTCGTCGTAAATACGGCTCGCGGTGCAATCGTCGACGTTCCTGCACTGGAGCGTGCCCTGGCATCAGGCAACATCGGCGGCGCCGGAATTGACGTCCTGGAGACAGAGCCCCCAGTGGGGACCGAGGCAATCCTCACGCTCCCCAATGCGGTGGTCACGCCGCATATCGCCTGGTATTCGGAAGAGAGCCACCATCAGAACATGGTACTCGGTATGGATGAGCTGATACGCGTGCTGAACGGTCTGCGACCGCGGTACGTGGTAAATCCCCAGATATTCTCGCGACGCTGAACAGGAGGTTCCATGAACACTAACCACACTCAGGTGAGCCGGGTCATCGCCCTAACACTCACCGCGATCGTGCTGATAGCGGCCACCGCTACAGCTTCCGGGCAGGCGGAAACCTCGTATCCCACACGAGCCATTTCATACGTGATTCCCTTCAATCCGGGAGGGCAGTCCGATGTTACCGCGCAGTACCAGAAACAGTACCTAGAAGATGCACTGGGGCAGAATGTGGTGATCCGCCACCAACCGGGAGCCGGAGGTGCACTGGCATGGTCGAACCTGGTGAAGGCACGACCCGATGGCTATACGGTCACCGGTAACAACGTGCCCCACATCATCATTCAGCCCATGGTTCGCGACAACGCGGGGTATACGACCGAGGAGCTGAAGCCGGTGTTTCTCTTCCAGTCCACCCCGATCGGACTCGCGGTAGCTCCGGATAGTCCCTTTGACACCCTGCAGGAACTGCTGGACCACGCCGAGGAGAATCCCGGAGAGATTACGGTAAGCGGTTCCGGAACGCACTCCGGCCACCACCTGGCCCTGTTGCAGATGCAGTATCTGTCGGACACGGAGTTCACCTATATTCCCGCTACCGGTGCCGCTCCCTCGGTGGCCGCGTTTCTCGGGGGCCACACGGATGCGCTCCTGGCGAATTCCACCGATCTTTTGTCCCACAGTAACGACATGAAAGTGCTTGCCATGGGTACCGAAGAGCGATTTCAGCCATTGCCGGATGTGCCCACCTTCATCGAGGAAGGCCTGGATATGACCGCCGGTATCGACCGCGGTGTGGCGGTGCCGCCGGAGACGCCCGATGAGATCGTAGCAGCGCTGGAGGATGCCTTTGCGCAGGTAAGTGCCAACGAGGAGTTTGTGACTGAAATGGAAGATCTGGGATTTGTGATCCACTCGATCGGCGCCGCGGAGTTCGCCGAGTACCTAGAGCGCAAGACGGAAGAGATCGACACAGTTCTTCGTGAACTGGGAGAGATTTAGTCTATTCCAATGAGCACTATGCTGACCCAAGCGCTGATGGGAGTCCTGGACCCCATCAGCCTGTTGCTTGTTGTCCTGGGAGTGAGCGCCGGCATTCTGGTCGGTGCCCTTCCCGGGCTGACAGCCACGATGGCGATCGCCTTGCTCGTGCCGTTTACCTTCGGCATGGCCCCGATTCACGGACTGGTCCTTTTGGGAGCGATCTATTCCGGAGCAATTTACGGCGGATCCTTCTCGGCAATCCTGATTAATACTCCCGGCACCCCTTCGGCGATCGCCACCACCTTTGACGGATTTCCCATGGCTCAGAAAGGCGAAGCGTACCGCGCCATCGTCACCGCTACGCTGGCGTCGGTCTTCGGCGGCGTGGTAGGCGTCATCTTTCTGATCTTCCTCTCTCCACCACTGGCGCGGGCCAGTCTCAGCTTCGGTCCGCCGGAGTACTTCTGGTTGGCGGCTTTTGGCCTGACCATTATCGCCGCGGTATCCCCGCGGTCCACATTGAAGGGGCTTATCGGGGGCGGCATTGGCCTGCTGATCTCCACGATCGGCATCGCTCCCATCGAGGGTTCCGTGCGATACACCTTTGGCACCGTGGCGCTGCAGAACGGTATCGCCCTCATTCCGGCGCTGATCGGATTCTTCTGCATTCCGGAAGTCCTGCGCATGGTAGAGGAGAGCCATGAATCGGGAACCGTGATCCCGTACAAACGGCAGCGGAAGATGGTGACCCGCGTATTTCACCGCCTTCTTCGTCGGCCATGGCTGATGATCCGCTCCTCCATTCTGGGTACGTTCATCGGTATTATTCCCGGGGCCGGTGGCAATATCGCCGGTCTGGTGAGCTACAACGAGGCGATTCGCACCAGCCGCAATAAGAGTGCCTTCGGAAAAGGTTCCATGGAGGGTGTGGCCGCCTCGGAGACCGCCAACAACGCCTCAGTCTCCGGCGCGCTGATTCCAATGCTCACCCTGGGCGTTCCCGGGGCACCGCCGGCGGCAGTTCTCTTTGGGGCGCTGCTCCTGCAGGGAATGCGTCCGGGGGCGGAGCTGTTCACCTCCCACGGCACGATCACCTATGCATTTCTCTTTTCACTGATTCTGGCAAACCTGGCGATGCTGCCACTGGGGATCCTCCTTGGTCGCGCGGTGGCGCGACTTATGCAGCAAGTCCGCGTGCAGACGATGGCCCCCCTGATAGTTTTCCTCTCCATGGTGGGATCCTACTCGATTTACAACAACATCGCGGATATCTACACGATGGTAGGCGTTGGTCTGGCAGCCCACGCCCTGCGAAAAGCAGGGTTTATGCCGGGGCCGATCGTCCTGGGGCTGATTCTCGGTCCCATCGCGGAGCAGGGACTGACGCAATCGTTGCTCATGGGGCGAGCCCGCGGCTCACTGGTGTCGGTGTTCTTCGGCCGGCCGATTTCATTGATTCTGATCGTCTTAACCGTCGTGTCGATCGCGGCGCCGATTATCGTGCAGTACCGTGAGCGCCACGGAAAAGGCGGAACGCTAAAAGCCGTACAACAGATAAAGCAGGAACAGGCGGAGGACTCGCTATGACCGCTCGAACTCGAAACCTCACCGCCGCTGGAGCAGTCCTGATCGTCTCAGCGTACTGGCTGGTGGAGGCCGCTAGCTTTCGGCCCCTGAGTCGGATCTTTCCCCAGGTAGTGGCGGGAATCGTCCTGGTCTCCGCGCTGGTGTTGGCGGTACTGACACTTCTGGGACATGGCCCGGTGATTCGCATGGCCACGGGTGACTCCGGGACACGGCACCGGCGATCGGGGACTCTTATGGCGGCGCTGGTACTGTGGACGGCACTGATTCCGCTGGTAGGATTGCTGGCTGCCGGCGTCGTGGGCGTGATCGTCATGGGACTGATCACGTTTCGCGGTCACCAGGGAACCACGCGGGCAATTATTATCGCGCTGGTCTCCGTGGGCGCCTTTTACGGTCTGTTCCGCTATATCCTATACGTTCCCTTCCCCACCGGCATCTTCGGTTGAAGGCGCTGAGTCTTCTGACCGTAGTGAGCGTGCCGAGCGCAAGTCCTCCGGAGTATCCACATCCAGCAGAATGCCGGCATGCGCCGGCGGGACCTCGATCTCGGCTGACGCATAGCGGCGCAGGAACTCCCGCATCGATCGATACTGATCTGCGCGCTGGAGCAAATCGGGAATCACGCGCCGGGAGATGAGCACCGGATGCCCGCGGCGTCCCTGGAATACAGGAAACAGCGCTGCCGGTCCTTGGTGATCGTGGGAATCACGCTGCACCGCGCGCTCCATGAGCGCCGAAAAGACGGCCGACGGCAATCGCGGCATGTCACCGGGAGCAACGAAAAACCACGCCGTGCGCACCCGCTCGGCACCGACGGCAATGGAAGTGAGCATTCCCTCCATGTGGCGTTCGTTATAGACCTCCTCCACATCCGGTCTCACCGGCAGCGCGGTTCGTGCGGCTTCCCGGTGCGCCCCGGTTACCACGATACAGCGGGAACACACGGTGAGAGCGTTCTCTACGGCGATACTCAGCAGCGGGCGACCGGCGAGGAGGGTGATCTGTTTCGGGGTTCCCATCCGCCGGGAAGCACCAGCGGCGGGAATGATGCAGTCCACGGAGCGGAGGCTACATACTGGACAGCCGGCGGGCGATCTTCAGATCTAGCCAGCGTTTGTTCACGATCGACCGCGTGTGAGTTCCGCGCCCGCAGACACCGATCTCATCGGACGCCTCCATTTCGATTGTAATGTGGTAGCCGTCAAACGCCGCAATTCGGACCATGACCGCCACCGTGGAACCGATGACGGTGGGATGCTCATGGATCACCTCGGAGCCTTTTCCCACCGATAAAAACCCGTCAGGAAGCTGGGGGTCGATCATGCGCACGGAGGCCTCAATCATGAGTGAAACTAGTCCCGGCGAGGAGAGCAACTTCTCCATTTCATCGGGAAGGTGGTTTCCATAAGTCTCGTCTTGGCCCACCGTACGCCGAATCGTTATCGTCATACCGGGCTTAATGCCGGGGAAATTCATAGTATGCTACCCTCCTTGGCGACCACCGTCCCGTTATACAGAACGTATCGCGGCGCGGCGTGTTCCGTAAGCAACTCCCGCACCGACGCGGCGGGATGCACCGACAGATGCGCCGGGGCTCCCTCGCTGATCGCGTGGTTTCGACCCAGTACCCGTGCCGCGTCACCGGTGATCATATCACACAGCACTTCCAGTTGCGGAGCGGAGGTTTTCCAGAGCAGGTGTGCCGCCAGGAACGCCACTTCCAGCATATTATTCCGGCCGAAGGGATAGTAGGCATCGGCGTTGTCATCCTGT